>DASXQD010000050.1:0-4462 GCA_036493195.1 Gemmatimonadaceae bacterium
TCTGTTCGTGCACCTCCATTACCAGGCACTCCCCGGCGTCGTCGCATTCGGCACCGTGTGCGGCGCTATGCCGTGCGGATGCGGCTGTCCGCCCACCGTCGACATCGAGGAGCGATGCTCGCCCGGTCCGTCGTACGCCGCGAAGACCGCGCACGTATTGTGGCCGCCGAAGCCGAAGGCGTTGCTGATCGCCACGCGGATCTGACGGCGCTCGGGCACGTTGAACGCGTAGTGCAGATCGCACGCGGGATCGGGGACGCTGAAGTTGATGGTGGGCGGCACGATGCCATCGGTGATCGCGAGCACGCTCGCAATCGCCTCCACCGCGCCCGCGGCGCCGAGCAGGTGCCCAGTCATGCTCTTCGTGGACGTCGCCGTAAGCGTGTCCGCATGCGTGCCGAACACCTTTCGGATCGCGAGGCTCTCCGCCGCATCTCCCAGCGGCGTCGAGGTGCCGTGCATGTTGATCGTATCGACATCTTCCGCGCGAAGTCCCGCCTGCGCGAGCGCGCGCTGCATTGCCAGACGCGCGCCAAGCCCTTCAGGGTGCGGCGCGGTGATGTGGTGCGCATCCGCGGACGCACCCACGCCGAGCACCTCGGCGTAGATGCGCGCGCCACGCGCGAGCGCGTGCTCGAGTGACTCGAGAATCAGCGCCCCGGCACCGTCTCCCATGACGAAGCCCTCGCGCGTGGCATCGAAGGGGCGGGACGCCGTGGCGGGCGAATCGTTGCGCGTGGAGAGCGCTTTCATCGCGGAAAATCCGGCGACGCCGATCTCGCAGATGGCGGCTTCGCTTCCGCCGCACACGATCGCGTCGGCCTGGCCGTCGCGAATGAGCAGTGCCGCGTCGGCGAGATTGTGATTGCCCGTGGCGCACGCCGTGACCACCGCGTGATTCGGTCCGCGGAGTCCGTACTCGATCGATATGATCCCGGGGACCATATCGGGAATCAGCATCGGAATGAAGAACGGCGATACGCGTTTCGGTCCGCCGCGTATGAATGCCGCGCTCTGCTCCTGAAACGTCTGTATGCCACCGATGCCGGATCCGAAGACGACACCGATGCGCTCGCGCTGCGCGTCGCTCAGCGTGGCCGCGTCGAGCCCCGCGTCGCGGAGTGCTTCGTCTGCGGCAGCGAGCGCGAAGTGACACACGGGATCGAGTCGATTCGCCAGCTTGCGATCCATGAAGTCGCGTGCATCGAATCCCTTGATCTCGCAGGCGAACGTCGTATCCTGGCCCGTGGTATCGAAGCTCGCTATCGGTGCGGCGCCGCTCGCGCCCTCGAGCATCGCACGCCAGAGGCCGGGCACCGAGAGAGCGAGCGGCGTGATGGCACCGAGACCGGTGATGACCACGCGGTGGCGGCGTGACTCGGTGAACGGCGAATTCGCGGAGCCGCTGGTAGTTGGCATGGGTGCACTCAGAAAATGTTGACGGCCCGCGCCGCGAGCAGGGCGACCGTGGTCAGTGACATGATTGCCTGCACCATCATCATGAGCTTCGCCCAGCGCGAGAGCACTGGCACATCGGTCGGCGAGAACGCGGTCGCAGTGTAGAACGAGAGCGCGAGATAGTCCACGAACTGCGGCCGCCACTTCTCCACCTCGGCCATCGACTTGCCGTTCGTGCCCGGAGCAATGATCGCCATCTGCGGGAAGAGGAATGCGCCCGAGATGTGTGCCGCCTTGACATCCCGAGCGTTCGGACCGCCGGCATCCACACGCCAGTACCAGGCCGCGAAGAGGATCACGTTCGTCACCCAGAGCACGGCCGCCGACTCGAGCAGCCGCTTCGCGATCTCGGCGTGGCGCGGAAGCGCCGAGATGAGCGTTCCCAGCGAGTAGATCTGCGCGACGGTCAGCACGACGAGAATGGCGTAGCCGAAAAATTCGTTGAGCCGCGGCTGCCGGATGTTGTGTGTCACCACGGCGGCGAACAGCAGCACGGCAACGAGACTCGCGACGATCCACTGCGGCAGCACGTCGAGCGAGCGCGGCAGCGCGAACGGCATTGCCGCGGCGGCGAGCATTGCCAGTGCCGCCGCCCATCGCGGCTCAGGGCGTATCGGTGGCTCGGCTTTCGGTTTGGTGGACGCGTTCATCTGACGGCGGGTGGAAGTGGTGAGAGCTGTCGCCAATCAACGCGATCATCGCGCCAGGCGCTACGGTGCCGACCAGGATCGAATACGGGAACGAGCGCGTCGTGACATCACGGCTCCCGCGAACGTAAATTTACGCGTCCTGATGCTCGGCGAACGTGATCGGAGAATGTACGTGGCACCACGAAAGACCACGCCTGTAATGCACGTCGCGCTCTTGCGCGGAGTAAATGTGGGCAAGGCCGGGCGCATGGGGATGGCCGAGCTTCGCGCGCTCTGCGAGCGGCTGGGTTACGGCCACGTGCAGACGCTTCTCAACAGCGGAAACCTCGTGTTCTCGGCTCCGCGCGCAGACCCGAAGGCCGCGGCCAGGATCGAAAAGGAGATCGCGTCGCAGCTCGGCGTCCAATCGCGCGTTCTCGTGCTCACCGCTAGCGAGCTCGATACGATCGTAGCTGAGAATCCATTACCGGAGTGCGATGCGAGCCCCTCACGCTTTTTGGTCACCGTGCTCGCGCACGACGTGGACCGCTCGCGCCTCGAACAGCTGATGGCGCGCAGCTGGGGAGCCGAGCGGCTGAGCCTCGGCTCACGTGCCGTGTACGCATTCTGCGCGAATGGAATCAACGAGAGTGGAGCGATGCTCGCACTTGGCAAGGTGGTCGGCAGCGCGGGCACGAGCCGCAACTGGGCGACGATCAGAAAGCTCCAGGCGCTCACGCAGGCAGGGCCGGCATCTCGCGCGTGAGCGGAGAGGCGCGAGTGGATCGTGCGCTGCTCATCCTGGCAGTCTCCGGGAGTCTTCGCACGCAATCGAAAAATCGTGCGCTGCTCGAGGCTGCGCAGCTCCTCGCTCCGCCGAACGCGCGGATCACGCTCGACTGGTCGCTCGCAATGCTGCCCCACTACAATCCGGACCTCGACACGCTCGACGGAAATACCTTGCCACCGGAGGCGCGCCGCTGGCGCGAGAGCGTCGGCGAGGCTGCTGGGGTGCTCATTTCGAGTCCCGAATACGCCCACGGAGTTCCGGGTGTGCTCAAGAACGCGCTCGATTGGCTCGTGAGCAGCACGAGCTTTCCGGGCAAGCCAGTGGCCCTGCTCGGTGCGTCCGCCATGTCGGAGTACGCGCCGGAGCAGTTGCGCGAGACACTCACGACGATGAACGCTCGTTTCGTGAGCGCGGCATCGATCGCGGTTCCCGTTTCTGGTGCATCGGCCAGCGCGGCATCGATCGCGGCAGACCCCGAGCTCGCGCGGATGCTGCGCGGCGCTCTCGGGACGTTCGTCAGCGCAATCGATGATCGAGCGTAGACCGAAGGCTACGATGCGCTCGAGCGCTCGGCGGCGAGCATCGCCGACGCCGAGCGCGCGCATTCCGCGAGCACTGCGGCGCCGATGAAGAGCGCTCCCTCCGCGGCGTAGTAGCCGGGCGAGTGCGCCGCGATCACGCGCCCGCCGGGCTCGCGCGCGCCGATGCGCATGAAGCATCCGGGAATGCTCTCCATGTACACGGCGAAGTCCTCGCCGCCCATGTTGGTCGTGCCGAGCGGCACCAGCGCCGCATCGCCGAGCACGCGCGTGACTGCGCTCGCGGCAATGGACGCCATGCGCTCCGGATTCACGATGGGCGGCGTTCCGCTGCCGAGCGACGTCGTGGCCGTCGTGCCATACGCCTTCGCGACATCGTTCACCACGCGCACCAGCTCGCGCGTGAGGAGCGTGCGCGCGGCGACGCTCGTTGCCCGAATCGTTCCGGTGAGCCGCGCGCGATCGGGGATGATGTTGGACGCCGTACCCGCGTTGATCGTGCCGACGGTCACCACGCCGGGTTGCGCGGGGTCGAGTCGCCGCGCGACCAGCGTCTGCAGCGCGGTCACGATCGCCGCGGCCGCGACGATGGGATCCGCGGATTCGTGCGGCCGGGCACCGTGCGCTCCGGAGCCGAGGATCTCCACCTCGAACGTATCGGTCGATGCCGCGAGCGCACCCGCCTGAGCCACGACCTGTCCGACCTCGAATCGACGATCGACGTGACCCCCGAAGATCGCGGCAACGTTGGCGAGCGCCCCGCTCTCGACTATCGCGCGCGCGCCGTCGCCCACTTCCTCCGCGGGTTGAAAGACGACGAGCACGTCGCCGGTCGCCGGCTTCGCGAGCAGCAGCCGCGCGGCTGCAACGGCCCACGATGCGTGCACATCGTGACCGCAGGCGTGCATGATGCCGGCGTTCTCCGAGGCAAACGGGAGTCCCGTGCTCTCGGTGATCGGGAGCGCATCGATGTCGCCGCGCAATGCGACGACCGGCGCCGAGCGGTCGTGTCCGGGGACGCGCGCCACCAACCCCGTGCCCGCCAC
>DASXQD010000051.1:0-7830 GCA_036493195.1 Gemmatimonadaceae bacterium
ACCCGCTGGAACAGCGCCGCCACCTGTTCCTTGAGTTCCTTGCCGCGCATCACGCCGTGCACCGACAGCGGCTCGCCCACGATATCGCCCACCACCATGCGCGGATTGAGCGAGGAGAAGGGATCCTGGAAGACGATCTGCATCTGCCGCCGGTAGGGCCGCATCTCCGCCTTGGAGAGCCCGATGATCTCAGTGCCGTCGACCTGGATCGATCCGGACGTCGGCTCGACCAGCCGCAGCACGGCGCGACCGGCCGTGGTCTTGCCGCATCCGGATTCGCCCACGAGCCCGAGTGTCTCGCCGGGCGCGACATCGAAGGAGATCCCGTCCACCGCGCGCACGGCGCCGATCACGCGACGCATCACACCGCCCGTGATCGGGAAGTGCTTCGTGAGATCGCGAACCGAGAGGAGCGGCGCGCCCGCAGCGGCGCCGAGTGTCACGCGCCTGCTCCCGCGCGCGCGGCGAGCGGAACGTGCGGCGTCGCGCGTCGCTCGGGCTCCACGGCGAGATGGCATCGCGAGACGTGTCCCACCCCGATCTCGTAGAGCGGCGGATGCTCGCGTGCACAGCGCTCCCACGCGTACGGACAGCGCTCGTGGAAACGGCACCCGCTCGGCCAGTCGTAGGGCGAAGGGACCGCACCCGGGATGACGGTGAGCCGCTCGCGCTTCGTTCCCGCGCGCGGCATGGCCGCCATGAGGCCCTCCGTGTAGGGATGATGCGGCTGTGCGAAGAGCTCGCGCACACCAGCCTGCTCGACCACCTCGCCCGCATACATGACGATGACACGCGATGTCGACTCCGCCACGACGCCCAGATCATGCGTGATGAGCAGCACCGACATGGCCGTGCGCGCGCGCAGCTCGGCCAGCAGCTCGAGAATCTGCGCCTGGATCGTGACATCGAGCGCGGTGGTGGGCTCGTCGGCGATGAGGAGCGCGGGCGAGAGCATGAGCGCCATCCCGATCATCACGCGCTGGCGCATTCCACCGGAAAGCTGATGCGGATATGAGTGCGCGCGCTCCGACGGATCCGGAATGCCAACGGTGCCGAGCATCTCGACCGCGCGCGCCCACGCAGCCTGCCGGCTGATCGACTCGTGCACGCGCGGCACCTCGGCCAGCTGCGCGCCCACCGTGAAGACCGGATTGAGCGCCGTCATGGGCTCCTGAAAAATCATCGCAATGCGATTGCCGCGAATCTTTCGCATCGCTTCGTTGTCGAGAGACAGGAGATCCGTTCCCTCGAACTCGATCCTGGAGCCCGGCTCGATGCTGCCGGGAGGTTGAATCAACCGCAGGAGCGAAAGCGACGTGACCGACTTTCCGCACCCCGATTCGCCGACCACGCCTACCGACTCATTCGCGGCGATGCTGAAGGAAACGCCATCTACCGCGCGAGCGACGCCGGCGCGCGTGCGAAAATACGTGCGAAGCTCCTCTACGGACAGCAACGGCCTGGGTGTCATCACCGGTCAACCTGACGCGGGTCCATCGCATCGCGCAAGCCGTCACCGGCGAGATTGCACGCAAGTGCGGTGACGACGAGCACGATCCCGGGGAAGAGCGCAACCCACCAGGCCGTCGCGATGTACGGGGTGCCATCGTGGATGATGTTGCCAAGGCTGGGCGTAGGATCCGGAATGCCGATGCCCAGATACGAAAGTGCCGCCTCGTTCACGATCACGCCCGCGACGCCGAGCGTTGCGGCCACGATCACCGGAGAGAGCACGTTGGGGAGCACGTAGCGGCGGATGATCGCGAGGTCGCGAGCGCCCAACGCACGTGCGGCGGCGACCATCTCGCGCTCCTTGAGCGAAAGCACCTCGGCGCGCACCAACCGGCTCGTGCCGAACCAGGCGGTGAGGCCTAGGATCAGAATGAGCGATGTGATGCTGAGTGGCGCCCAGAGCGTACCGATGGCAATGAGAAGCACGATGCGTGGAATCGAAAGGAACGCATCGACGATCCGCATCATGACCGTGTCGAGCTTTCCACCAACGAATCCGGCGGTCGCACCGTACGCGGTGCCCATGATGACGGAGACGATCGTCGCGAGCAGCGCGATCGTGAGCGAGATGCGCGTGCCATAGAGCACGCGACTGAAGACGTCGCGCCCCGCGAAGTCGGTGCCGAAGAGGAGCTCGCGGGAGGGCGGATGGTTCACGAGAGCCTGCGCGAGGATCTCGATCGGATCGTGCGTCGCGAGCCACGGCGAGAGCGCCGAGACGACGTACAGCACGATGAGCGCGACGAGCGCGATCATCGCCGATGGATGCGTGACGTAGCGCGCGAGCACGGTCTGCGTCCGGCTCGTGCGATCACTCCTGTGTGCGAAGCGCCACAGCGCGGTGCACAGCGCGGCGATCAGCGCCGCCGCGCACAGCCAGCGAAGTGCGATCACCTATGCGGCGCGCACGCGAGGATCGGCGAGCGCGTAGAGCAGATCCGCGGCGATGGTTCCGACCACGACGAGCGCGCTCGTCACGAGCACCGACGACGTGACGAGCGCGTAGTCGCGGCTTCCGACTGCCGTGGCAGTGATGAATCCCATTCCAGGCCAGGAGAAAACGAGCTCCACCAGCACGGCGCCTCCCAGCAACATCGGAAGCGTGAGCCCGGCGAGCGTGATGATCGGGAGCAGCGCGTTGCGCAGTACATGATGGCGTGCGATCACACTTTCGGAAACTCCCTTGGCGCGCGCCGTGACCACGAATTCGAGCTGGATCGCGTCGAGCATCGCGGCCCGCTGAAAGCGCGCGATGCCGGCGCACGTCATCAGCACGAGCGCGGTGACCGGCAGCACGAGATGGCGCAGGTGATCCACGGCGTGTTGCCACCATCCATACGTCGGCGCGGCGATCACGTTTTCGATGCCGCTGATCGGGAAGATCGGCAGCCAGTACGCGAACACCAGCGCGAGCATGAGCGCGAGCCAGAAATCCGGCATCGAGTAGAAGAACAGCGCGATGCCGCGGCTTCCCCAATCGGCGAAGGTGCCGCGGCGCCGCGCCTCGAGCACGCCGAGCGCGATGCCTACGGCGAAGCTCAGAAGAAGACCGAGCGACATGAGCTCGAGCGTGCGCGGGACATAATCGATGAGAATATCCCGCACGGGACGCGACTGTGAGATCGAGAAGCCGAGATCGCCGCGAGCCAGCGACGCGAGATAACAGGCGTACTGCGCGGGCAGCGGACGGTCGAGGCAGTAGACGTGCCTCCAGTGTGCTGCGACCTCCGGCGCGACGCGGCGGTCGCTCTGATAGGAGTACGGATCGCCCGGAGCGAGGTGCAGCAGCGCGAAGGTGAGGGTCGCCACCACCCAGAGTACGGCGAGCCCCTGAAGGAGGCGGCCCGCGAGCAGCCGCCGCATCGGCTAGTGAGTGCCCGCCGCGAGCGCGACGCTCGCACTTCTTGCTGCGGGACCGTCGCCGATACTCCAATCGGCGAGATGCGCCCACCACATGTCCGCTCGCATGTGCGCGGGATGCACGTCGGTTCCCATGCCCGCAACCGTGGTGCCCTCGTAGAGCCAGATCGCCGGCGCATCGCCGATCAGCGTCGCGTACGCGCGCCGGTATTGCGCGATGGCTACCTTCGGGCTCGATGCGCCAACAGCCGAATCGATGACCACATCGAACGCCGGATTGGAGTAGTAGCCGGTGTTGCTCGGTCCACCTGCGCGTGCAGCCGAGGTGCTCCACTCCTGCCGGATGCCCGATGGCGTGGCATCGACTGTCATACCCTCGAACGCAGCGTCGTAGTCGTGCTTCTCCATGCGATCGTTCATCGTTGGAAAATCGACGTGCTCGATGTCCATCCGCGCGCCCACATGCTTGAACATATCCTGCAGCAGCACCGCCATCTGCTGGCGCTGTGTGCTCGTACCGGGAACGAGCAGCGAGAACCGGAGCGGAATTCCACCCTTGTGACGTACGCCGTCCTTGCCCATCACCCAGCCGCGCCGCTCCAGGATTGCGGCGGCGCTGTCGCGGGCAAAGGGAAGCCGCGGGAGTGCCGGATCATACGTCGAGAGCGCGGAGGTGAACGGACCGAGCGCGAGCAGTGTGGAGGAATCGAACACGGTGCTCACGGCGCGCCTGCGATCGACCGCCATGGTCAGCGCGCGCCGAACGTCGCGATCGCCGAACACCGGATGCGGCCCGTGCCATCCGCGCGAGCGCTCGCTGAAAAGCACGTAGAACACCGTCATCGATGGGTAGCGCACCGCCTTGAGATTCGGATGCTTGCCGATCTGCTCGATGTCCTGCTTGCGAAGCGTCTCCATGAAATTGGCCTCGCCCGAGAACAGGCGCAGCATCGCTGCATCGGGGCTTCCCGCGATGCTCCAGATGATGCGATCGATCTTCGGGCGGCCGCGATGGAAGGTGCTGTCGGCAGAAACCTCGATCGCGCTTCCGCTCACCCAGCGCACGAACTTGTATGGGCCGCTCCCGATCGGATGACGATCGAACGGCGCCGTCTTGAGCGAGGAGTCGGGAACGTTCTGCAGGAGATGCGCGGGGAGCACGCGCATCTGCGTTCCGGCATTCAGAAATTGCTCGAGCGATCGAGCGTGAAACCAGAAGACCGCGGTGACGCTGTCGGACGCGGTCACGGAATCGATGCCGGCGAGCAGCGGCCCCACGGCGGAGCCGACGTCTTTCGAGGTGTTGAGGCGATAGCTGTAGACCACGTCCGACGCGCGCACCGGAACGCCGTCCTGCCAGTGCGCTTTCGGATCGAGATGAAATGCGATCGACAGTGAATCGGGCGCCCACGTCCACGAGTCGGCGAGCGATGGGCGAAAACCTTCATCGCCAACGACGTTGAGCGAGTCGCCTACTTCGGCGAGCTTCTCGAACAGCACGGCGCCGACCTGCGCCGAGGTCTCGTTGGTGCTCAGCGGAGGCAGCAGATTGTCGGCGTCGGCTGGAAGCGTGATCACCAGCGTCGTCGGCCGCGCGGTGGACGCGGAGCGATCCGAGCCGCCACAGGCAGCGAGGAGCGCGAGCAGGATCGCAGGGATACAGGAGGCGATGCGCATGGCGTTCACCGGAAGCTAAGCACGTGTACCCGGGTCTCGAGTGCGAGGGTCTACCCGGGGCCGACTGCCGCCGCGCACGGGATTTCTCCTGTGCAAAGACGATCGAGCGCGGCTGGCGATTCAGTCGCCCGTGTGCTCTCGATACTCCTCGGGTCCCAGCAGCTCGTCCCGTTCGGCGAGCGACGTTGGGCGCAGGCGGAGGAGCCATCCATCGCCGTATGGATCCGAGTTGACGAGCGTCGGATCCTTGTCGAGGAGCAAATTGATGTCGACGACGACTCCGCCGACGGGCGCGAAGAGCTCCGATACCGCCTCCTCGGCCTCGATGGTGCCGAAGACGTCGAGGCGGGAAAATTTCTCGTCCAGGGCGGGGAGCTCGACGAAGATCGTCTCGCCCAGCTCCTGCTGACCGTATGCCGTCAGTCCGATCGTGACCTCATCATCGGTCCAGCCGACCCAGAGGTGCTCCTCCGAGTACAGGAGCTCGTCGGGGACTCGGCTCATGGCGGGCTCAGGGGTCCGGGTGCAGCGCGCGCCAGACTTCGTCGACACGCGCTTCGAGAGCGGCGAGGTCGCCATCGTTCTCGATGATGAAATCCGCGCGCGCGCGCTTGAGCTCGGCTGGCATCTGGGAGGCGATCATGTTCATCGCCTCGGTTTGTCCCAGCGCCCGGTCGCGGATCAGCCGCTCGAGGCGCAACGGGCGCGGAGCGTCCACGAGCACGATCTTGTCGAAGTCGTCGACGAGCCGCCGCTCGAAGAGCAGGGGAATGTCGCAGATGACCGTTTCGTCGCCACGCTCGCGCGCTTCATTGATCAGGTCGTCACGCAGCCGCGAGACTTCTGGGTGGACGATCGAGTTCAATGCTTCGAGCTCGGTGGGCTCCTGAAAGACGATCTGACGGAGCGCAACACGGTCCAGGCCACCGTCCGCCTTGAGGATATCGTCGCCCCAACGCTCGACGATCTTGCGGTGTCCATCGCTACCATAGGCGACGGCGTTTCGAGCGAGCTCATCGGCATCAATGATCGTCGCGCCACGCTCCGCGAGCATCTGCGCGACGGTGGATTTTCCGGAGGCAATATTGCCCGTGAGGCCGATCAGAAGCATGGGCTACGATAAAGAAGCACGTACTCCGTACGCAAGAGCACAATTCAGAGCAGCGGCACCTGATCTTCATCCCGGCGAGGCAGCTCATGGCAGTGCCGGCATCGCGCCTCGTAGCTCTCCCGGCCACCTATCATGATCGTCGGCGAATCGTAGCGGGCCGGCAGTCCATCGATCAGCCGCTGATTTCTACTCGCCGGGCCGCCGCACACTACGCAAATCGCGTGCAGCTTATCGACGAGGTCGGCAACGGCCATGAGTTGGGGCATGGGTCCGAACGGCTCGCCGCGAAAATCGGTATCGGTGCCCGCCAGAATCACGCGGGCGCCGCGCGCAGCCATCGTGCCCACGAGCGGGATGATCCCCGCGTCGAGGAACTGCGCTTCGTCTACCGCGACCACCTGGGCGTCTTCGCGCAGATTCTGGGAGATCTGAAGCGACGAATCCACGGGTACCGCCTCCACCACGCGGCCGTCGTGGCTCGAGATGGAGAAGACGCCTCCGTAGCGGTCATCGAGATGCGACTTGAATATCTGGACGCTCTTTTTCGCGATGATGGACCGGCGCACGCGGCGGATGAGCTCTTCGCTCTTCCCGCTGAACATGACGCCGGTGACGACCTCCACCCATCCTCGCCGAGCCCCGAAAAAAACCGGGTCCATCGCCGCCTACGACGGGCGACGTGTGCGCGGCGGCCCGTCGCGCCGCGGCGAGTCACGGCGCGGGCCCGACGACGGACGATCGCCTCGCGCGGGTGGGCCGCCCCGCTCGTTGCGAGGAGCGTAGCCTCGCGCCCCGCGGTCGGACGTGCTCCGCTCCGGTCGCGAGCTCCGCTCCGAGCGCTCAAGACGCGGACTCGTGCTCCGCTCGCCGCGCTCCGTGCGGCTCGACGGCCTGTCGTTGTCGACACGCATCGTGAGCCGTTTTCCACGCACGGTGATGCCGTTCATCTTCGACGCCACCTGCTCCGCCACCGGCGTCGAGATCTCGACTATCGAGTGCGTGTCGCGCAGCTCGATCTTGCCGATCTGGTCGGAGCTGATTCCCGACTCGTTTGCGATGCTGCCCACGAGGTCTCGCGGCGTCATGCCGTCGGCCTTGCCCGCGTTCACGAAGAGGCGGCTCATTTCGCCTCGCGACGCGGGCGTGCGTGACGGAGCGCCGCGCGACGATCCGCTGCGCGCCGAGTCGCGCTCGCCGCGCTCGGGACGCGCGCCACGCTCGCGATCGGGACGCGCGCCTCGCGGGGCACGATCACCACGCTCGCTGCGCTCACGATCGCCACGCTCACCACGTTCACTGCGCTCGCTTCGAGGCGCGCGATCCGCTCGCTCCACGCGCTCCGCCGGCGCCGCACGCTCGGCGATCGGCGCCAGAATGCGATCGGTTTTCTCCGGCTTCTCCGCCGGCTTGTCGCGCTCGCGATCGCGCTCGAGCAGTCTGAGCGCGGCGGCCGCGATCTCCACTCCGTCGAACTCGGTGAGCAGAGGCTCCAGCGCGATCAGCTCGCGCGCGTTGACACCATTCGCGAGCGCGGCGCGCAGTTCATCGCGCACCTTCTCATCGCGCGAGCGTGCGCGCGCGCCCGGACCGGAGAGCACGAACGGGGTGACGCGGCCGCCGCTCGCGAGCGCGCGCAACGCGGGGATCTGGCGCGCGGTAGCGAGCGCGAT
>DASXQD010000052.1:0-4389 GCA_036493195.1 Gemmatimonadaceae bacterium
CGCCAGGCGGACGAAGATCGGCTCGTGCGCGACGTCGCACTCTCGCCCACGAGCGCGCGGCTGCAGGAAGTGACCGTCACCGCCCGGCGCCGCACGCCGCGCGAACGAGTGACCCCCGGCACCACGGGGCGAGCGATCTCGGGCGATCAGGCGGAGCGATTGCCGGTGGACGCGAGCGATCTCGCCGCGCTCGCGGCACTGGCGCCCGGTGTCGTGCCGATCGGCGCGACCGACTCCACGAGCACCGCATTCTCCGTCGCCGGACAGCGGCCGACCGCGAACAACATCACGCTCGACGGACTCACGTTCGGCGGAGGCTCCATTCCGCAGGATGCCACCCGCTCGACGCGCATCATTACCAACACGTACGATGTTGCGCGCGGCCAGTTCAGCGGCGGACAGGTGGCGACGACTACCAAAGGCGGCTCCGACACGCCGGCCGGATCGTTCAGCTACTCGCTTCGCGATCGGTCGCTCGAATGGGGACAATCGAGCAACGGCTCGTTCGGGGGCGCGAGCACGCAGAATCAGCTCGGCGGCGGTTTCGGCGGGCCAATCGTGCACGACAAGCTCTTTTTCTTCGCGGCCGCACAGGGACGCTGGCGCAATGACGATCTCGCGTCGCTCCTGAGCGCGAATCCCGCGACGCTGCGGAGGCTCGGCGTGGCCTCCGACTCGGTCGCGCGCTTTCTCGCGCTCGTCGGCTCGCAGGGTGTGCCCTCGCTGGAAGGCAACATCGGCGACGATCGATCCACGAATGCCGGGTCGGCGCTCGCGCGCATGGACTACATCATCAACGACGCGCACTCGCTGATGATTCGCGGCGACTGGCGGCGCAATACGCAGGACCCGACTCGCGTCTCGGCGTACTCGCTCCCGATGGGCGGAGGTACCATGCAGGATGAGGGCGGCGGGTTGATGGCCGCGCTCAGCTCGCACTTCGGCAGTGCGGTGATCAACGAAGCGCGCGCATACGGTTCCGCCGACAACCGCAGATCCTCTCCTTTTCTCGCGCTCCCCGCTGCTCGCGTGCAGATCGCCTCGAATGTCGCCGACAGCGCGCTCGGCATCACGACGCTGGGGTTCGGCGGCAGCCCATCGTTGCCGCAGACGGCCAACACGAAGAGCATCGAGGTGAGCGATGAGCTCTCGTGGCTGCCCGGCGACGCCTCGCATCGCATCAAGCTCGGCGGACTGCTCAACGCGTCGCGGTTCGATCAGGACGTCACGAACAATCGCGAAGGGGTGTTCACCTTCAACTCGCTCCAGGATCTGGAGAACAATCAACCGGCCTCATTTTCTCGTACGCTGGCGCCGGCCGAGCGTTCGGGAAGCGCGGTGAATCCCGCGCTCTACCTTGGCGACACGTGGCGAAAGAGCAGCGCGCTGCAGCTCAACTACGGCGTTCGCCTCGAGGGCTCGACGTACGGAGGCGCGCCGGCCGGGAACTCGTTGGTCGATTCGGCTTTCGGCTTGCGCACGGACCATTTCCCATCGGAGGTGCATCTGAGTCCGCGCGTCGGCTTCACCTGGACGCTGGGGCAGGGCGGATTCGGAGCGCCGGCGACGATCATTCGAGGCGGCGCCGGCGAGTTTCGCAGCCTCACTCCCTCCGCGCTCTTCTCGGCAGCAGAAGGCGCGACCGGTGTCGACGGATCGGAGTCTCAGCTCGTGTGCATCGGAAGCGCCGTGCCGACGCCCGACTGGAGCGCGTATGCGCAGGATGCGTCCGCGATCCCGACCACGTGCGCGTCGGCAACGCCGCTCGCGCCGAGCACCGCGCTCCCGAACGTCGCGGCGTTCAACTCGAATTTTGGCGCGCCGCGCGCATGGCGCGCCTCGCTCGGCGCCCAGCGGCGCATACTCGATCGATTCGGCGTGAGTCTCGATGCCAGCTACGCACGCGGTGTCAGTCTGTACGGCTTCCAGGATGTGAATCTCGTGACGCAGCCGAGCTTCGCACTCGCGAGCGA
The DNA here is from genome assembly GCA_036493195.1 of Gemmatimonadaceae bacterium. Lineage (GTDB taxonomy): Bacteria > Gemmatimonadota > Gemmatimonadetes > Gemmatimonadales > Gemmatimonadaceae > FEN-1250. Next base: position 1,974 of record DASXQD010000052.1, read on the forward strand.
AAACGATCGGCCGGTCTATGTGCCCGCGAGCTCCATCGTGCCGGGCACCGGCGCGGTCGACTTTTCGCAGTCGCGGGCCGTGCCGTCGCTCGGGCACGTGATCGAGATCGGATCGAATCTGCAATCGGACAGCAAGCAGGTCACGCTCGGTGTGAATGGCGTGACAGTGAGTGGCTTCACCTTCCAGGCCTCGTACACGTACACGCGCTCGCGTGACCAGTCCTCGTTCTCCTGCTGTTCGGCAACGCAGGGATTCGCGGCGGCAACGACCGCGGGAAATCCGAACGTGCTCGATTGGGCAACGAGCGACTACGAGCGCCGACATGCGATTCTGCTCACCGCGAGCTATGCGCTTTCGCAAAGCGTGGAGCTCACGACGGTCACGCGGCTGATGTCGGGAACGCCCTACACGCCGATGGTCAGTGGCGACATCAACGGGGACGGGGCGTCGAACGACCGTGCGTTCATCTTCGCTGCCAACGCCGGCGACACCGCGGTGGCGAACGGCATGTCGAGGCTGCTCGCGTCGTCATCATCCAGCGTGCGCTCCTGTCTCCTGAGCCAGACCGGTTCAGTTGCCAATCGAAACTCGTGCACCGGGAGCTGGCAGCCGTCTGCGGATCTGCAGCTCAACTTCCGTCCCGCGTGGTGGGGACTCGACAGGCGCATGACGATCATGGTGTCGACCGTGAACATGCTCGCCGGGCTCGATCAGCTGCTGCACGGCGACAACGATCTGCACGGCTGGGGCGGGTACACGCGTCCCGATCCGACCCTCCTGTTCGTGCGCGGCTTCGATCCCGTGTCGCAGAGCTTCACGTACGCCGTGAATCAGCGATTCGGATCGACGCGTGGAACCGCGAACGCTTTCCGCGTGCCGTTTCAGCTGGCGCTCCAGGCGCGCTACGTGATCGGTCCGGACCAGAATGCGGAGCGCATGCGCGGTCTGTTGGGCGGCGGCCGCGGCGGCCGGAATGGCGCTGGCGCTCCGGGCGAAGGCGCCGCTGCGAACAGCGAAGATCTCGCGGACCGGCTCGAGCGCATGCTGCCGAATCCAGCGGCGCAAATCCTCGAGCTCAAGGACTCGCTCGCGCTCACGGATACGCAGGTGGTGAAGCTCACCGCGCTGCGCGATTCGACGGCGGCGAAGTACGAAGGGATCGCGGACTCGATTCGCGCGGCGGTGACGAAGGTGGGCGCCAATGCGGATCCGGCGCGCATGTTCGCGGCCATGCGTCCGCAGCTCACGAAGGGGCGCGCGATGTCGCGAGAGGTGCTGGAGGAGTCGCACGCGATCCTCACGCCCGAGCAGTGGGCGAAGGTCCCCGAACGGATCAAGTCTCCTGGAGCTGGACGGCGCGGCTTCGGTCCGTAGCCGCGCGCGGAATCACTCGCCGAGCGCGGTTACCTCTACTTCGGCTTCTCCGTCGATCCCGTACTGCACCGAGACACGCCACGGCTGGCAGCACACCTCGCAATCCTCCACGTAGTCCTGGTGCGCACCGCCGCCTGGATCGAGCGCGATCTCCACCGCCTCGCCGCAATACGGGCAGCTCACGGTCGCTTCGCTGTCGGCGGTGCCATCTCCCAGAGGAAACTCCTCATCCATCTCGCTCGAATCGTCATCATCGAACAACGATTCGCCGTTCTCACTCATTCGCATGTGCCGCTCCGATACCTGCGGCGCGGCCCGTAGCCCACGCCCACAGAAAATTGTAGCCCCCGATCGGGCCGAACGCATCCAATAGCTCTCCGCACAGGAAAAGGTTCCGGTGTAAACGAGATTGCATGGTGCGCGGATCGATCTCGGCGAGATCGACGCCTCCTCCGGTGACTTCGGCTTTCGCGTAGCCCTCGTCTCCGCTCCAGGGAAGCACGCCATTCGTCAGGATTTCGATGAGCGCGCTGCGCTCTTCGCGTCTGAGCTCCGCGAGCGTCCTCGTCGGATCGACGCCGGCGTCCCAAAGGAGCACGGACGCCAGCCGATCGGGGAGCGCCTCGCGCAACACGCCGATCACGCTGCGATTGCCGGAGCGTCTGAGCGCGCGGAGCCAGTCGTCGGCGTTGCGCGCGCTCCAGCAAACCATCAGGCGCGCGAGCTCCGCATCGTGAGCCTTGGAGCGCACGGCCACGTGTGACACGTCGAGCACGGCGGGTCCGCTGTAGCCACGATGGGTGAACAGAAATCCGCCCGTGGCGGTGGCCGTTCGCTGCGCGGACTCCGCGGTGAGCGTCACCGGGAGGGAGACTCCGGCGAGCTCCGTGTACGCGTTCGCCTCGGCGGTGAGTGGTGTGAGCGCGGGATACGTCTTGTGAATCGTGTGGCCCAGCTTGCGCGCCAGCTGCAAGCCGAATCCGTCGCTCCCGGTTTTCGGAACGGAGAGGCCGCCGCTCGCGACGATCACCGCATCGACAT
>DASXQD010000053.1:0-17068 GCA_036493195.1 Gemmatimonadaceae bacterium
CTCATCCATATTCTCGGCCTCGATCAAGTTGAAGCCCCCGAGCACCTCCTTCGTCTCGGCGAACGGACCGTCGTGCGTCGTCCGGCGGCCATTGCGAACGCGGATGGACTTGGCTGTGCTGGGAGCCTGCAGCATCCGCGAGTCGAGGAGCTTACCATCCTTCTTCAGCTGATCTGCCTTGTTGAAACACCCGCGCATCGTCGTGTCGAACTCGGTGGACGGAAGGGCGTTGAGCAGCTCGGGTTCATTGTAGATCAGGACGAGAAATTTCATAATGGATCGGGGAAAGAGGTGTCTTTCAATTTAACTCTTCGGCTTCTCGCGCCTGAAGAGCACGTCATCTCCGATCGCGAGCCCCGACACCGTTCCGTCGTCCGCGAGGCGGAAACTCATGAGCTGCCGTCCGCGATAGGCGTCGTGCCAGTGCGCCATGAAGGTGTCGTAGTGCCAGTGCTCGAGATCCGCGGCTGAGAGCGGTCCGAAGCTCACGACGAGCTTCTTTCCCTCGAGCTTCACTGTTGCGGTGCCATACAGGCTGTCCGAGTACACGCCGGCATAGCGCGCGAGCGGCAGCGACGGCTGCGTTCCCATCACGTGCTCGGCGTCGATCTTTCGTTCTGCCTTCTTTCCCTCTTCGCGCAGCCCAGCGTACAGGGGGCGCATCTCCGCGCTCCAATCGTGCTTCGCATCGCCCAGGTACCGGTCGAAGGCGGCGTACATGAGCGCGTGGCGGAGCTCCGCGTGATCGCGATTCGCGAAGACCACGACGCCCAGATGCCGCTCGGGAATCAGGCCGACGATGGCGACCATCCCATCGATGCTTCCCGTGTGAAAGGCGACGAACTCGCCGCGATAGTTCTCCAGAAACCAGCCCTGCCCGTACGCCTGGAACCGTGTGTGGGTGAGTTTCGCCGTGGGATAGAACTCCTTGTCATCCACGAGAATGTGCGGCGCGAAGAGGTCCGCATAGCCACGCGCGGAGAGCACGCGCTTGCCGCCGAGTCGGGCGCTGTCGAGGAGAAAGCGCATCCAGATCGCCATGTCGGAGACGCTCGAGTACATCGCCCCGGCGGGACCGATGTTGTCCGTGGCGTAGCGCGGAATGACGCGCACGGTGTCGTTCACGTAATCGTGCGCGAAGGCAATGTTGGGGTGCGCCTTCTCGTCCGGCGTATCCGTGAAGGTCTCGCGCATGCCGAGCGGGGTGAGAATGCGCTCCTGGACGAGCTTCTCCCACGTGGTGCCGGCACGCTCCGCCGCGATGTTTCCGGCCAGCGCGTAGGTGATGTTCTGATACTCGAAGTGCGACCGGACGGGCGCGTTGAGCGGCACGTAGCTCAGGCGACGCATGATCTCCGGGAACGACGACGTGTCGTCGTACCAGATGTAATCCGCCTCCGGCACACCCGTGCGATGCGAGAGCAGGTCGGCGATCGTGACTTGGCGGGTTGCCGCAGGATCGGAAAGATGGAAGGCCGGGAGGTAGGTGACGACCGGCGCATCCATGCGAAGCTTTCCTTCATCCGCCATGAGCTCGACAACGAACGATGTGAACGCCTTGGTCGTCGACGCATTCGCGAAGAGCGTGTGCGCGTTCACCGAGTCGCGCGTGCCGAGCTTGCGAACGCCGTAGCCCTTCGCGAACACCGTTGAATCGTCCTTGACGACCGCGATAGCGAGCCCGGGAACGTTCCAGTCCTTGACGCTTCGGGCGACGTAGCCATCGAAGCCCGCGAGCGGAGCCTGCGCGTGTGCGCAGGGTGCAGCAGCGCCGGTCACGGCAATCGTGAGGGCGGCGGCGGCAAGAATGCGATGAATGAGCATGGCGGCGAAGTTACCCCGCGTGCAGAGCGAACTCCAGTTCTGCCGCGCCGTCACGCGAGCCCCACACGTACGAACGGGAGCGCCGAGGCGCTCCCGTTCATGCTTCATTCAGACCGGGAAAGTTCGTTAGTCTCCCTCGAGCTCAAAGGCCATCCCGTCCGATTCGCGAAAGATCTCGAGCACGCTCTCGATCTTGGCGATCGCAGCCCGTGTGGGCTCGATGACGGGGTCCAGAGTGATCGAGATGGCGCGTCGTGCGCCCTCCGGCCAATCCGGCATGGACAATCCTGCGACGAGCCGCTGCAGCTTGGCTCCGAAGTGCGCAACGAGATGTTGCGCCGTGGCGGTGAGGACATCGAGTGGGATGTCCAGGTCATGGGTAACGATCTCGCCTGTCGTGGTATCGCGCCACGCGGCATCACCCACGGCTCCACGCCCGACCATGAGGCCGAGGTGGCGGAAAGTGCCAGGGCCCACGCCGGTGCGGTGACTTTCTACCGCGGCCGCGAGCGCCAGTGCAAGTGATGCGGTTTCGGGCACGCCGTAGAGAGTCACGACATCGCGGTCGCAACGCTCGTGGGAGAACGCCGAGGGGACCGAATCCACCCGCGCAAGCACAGGGGACAGATCGACACCTTCCTCGAGCATTACGAGGAAGTCCATTTTCCCTCCTGTGAAAAAATGGTCGTGCGCCGGACGTTCGCTGACGTCCGCGAGCCGTTGGCTCGAGCGATGAGAAGAGCAAGAGCGAGGCCGAGCCCACATTCGCGCTTCTCTCGTTGTACTACACCACAATCATACAGGCGGGCATCGGAGCGGAAAGCGGACAACAGAGAGTGTTGCCTGCAAGTGACACCCGTGTTTCACTCCGCGACGAATCGTTTCAGTCGCGCGACACCAGGCGGGTCGATGCCCACAGCCCAGCCGCCAGTGCCGCGGCCAAAACGACGTAGATGAAGGTCGTTTCGCCACTCGAGAGCAGCTGCTCGAATCCTGGACGCAGTCCATTGGGCGCGAGGAACCGGTCGACGACATAGGCCACGAGTCCCACGCTCAGCGGCGCGATCGCGCGCGCCCACCCGGTGAGCGGCGCCGCGATGTACGCGAGCAGTACGCCCCAAATGATGGTCGAGAGAAAGTGAAGGACGAGCGCGCCGCCCGTGATCGCAGGCTGGAAGCCCGTGGTCATGAATGCACGACTGCCAGCGAACATGTGAGCGACGGCGTTCAGAGGCTGAAGCGTTGCGCCCCGGGCGTGGCCGAAACCCAGCAGGGCCCCGGCCGTCGCGGCGCCGGCGATCACGCCGTAGCCGATTCCGTCTCGCACTCGATTCTCGCTCACCCTTGAAAGAAACGTGTCTCGCATCTATCGATCAAGAGCGATTAACTTCGGCTCGGTCGCACACTCACCATCATTCCGGGGCATATGTCCGACGTGCCGATGCATGATTCCGTCCTGGTTGTCGAAGACGATCCGGATCTCCTCGCTGTGTTGCCGCGTATCCTGAGCACGGCTGGCTACCTGGTGCGCACGGCGTCCGACGGCGAGGATGGGCTCAGCAAGGTGCTCGATGCGGCACCTGCGATCGCCATCCTCGATGTCGGACTGCCGAAGCTCAGCGGATACGAGCTCGCGCGCGAGCTGCGCTCTCGCGGATATCAGTTTCCCGTGTTGATGCTCACCGCGCGCGTGTCCGTCGACGACAAGGTGAGCGGACTCGACGCGGGTGCGGACGACTACCTCGCAAAGCCCTTCGAGTACGCCGAGTTGCTCGCGCGCGTGAAGGCGCTGCTGCGCCGCTCGACGATCACGGCCGGCAGCTCGACCATGCGCGTGCGCGATCTCTCGGTGGATCCGGTTGCACGCCGAGTGGAGCGCGCCGGCAAGGTGATCGATCTCACACAAAAGGAGTACGCGCTGCTCGAGTATCTGGTGCGCAACACGGGAAGAATCGTGTCGCGGCAGATGATCAGCGAGCACGTGTGGAAGCACGACGTCGATCCACTCACCAACGTCGTCGATGTCTACATCAACTATCTCCGCAAGAAGCTGGATGAGGACAAGCGCAATCCGCTCATCCAGACCGTGCGGGGCCGTGGCTACCTGATCAAGGATTAGCGATCGGCGCTATCGGTACCCCGCCGCCTGCAGCGTGAACAGCTCGGAGTAGAGACCGCCGCTCGCAACGAGCTCCTCGTGCGTGCCCTCCTCGACGATCCCGCCGTTCTTGAGCACGATGATGCGATCCGCCATCCGCACCGTCGAGAACCGGTGCGAGATGAGCACCGCCATGCGTCCGGCGACGAGCTCCGAGAAGCGCATGAACACTTCGTACTCCGCGCGCGCATCGAGCGCCGCCGTCGGCTCATCGAGGATCAGCAGCTGCGCCTCGCGCAGATACGCACGCGCGAGCGCGATCTTCTGCCACTCGCCACCCGATAGCGCGACACCTCCCTCGAAGCGGCGCCCGAGCATCTGCTGGTATCCTCCTGCGAAGCGCGGCAGGAGAGACGCCGCGAGCGACTGCTCCGCCGCGTTCACGAGCTCTGTCGGTACCGGCGGCTCGACACCATCTCCGTTCGTATGGTCGAGATATCCGCGCACGCGCTCGATCTCCCCGACCCCGATGTTCTCGTCGAAGCGCATGTCGAATCGCACGAAGTCCTGGAAGATCACCCCGACGGTGCGGCGCAGTTGCGCGAGGTCGTACTCGCGGATGTCGACACCGTCGAGCAGAATGCGCCCCTCCGTTGCGTCATATAATCGTGGCAGGAGCTTCGTGAGCGTCGTCTTCCCCGCCCCGTTCTCGCCAACCAGCGCAATCCGCTCGCCAGGGCGAAGCGCGAAGCTGATGTGCCGCACCGCCCATCGCTCGCTTCCCGGATAGCGAAAGCCGACATCCTCGAATACGAAGCCCTCCCTGATCACCGCCGGAACCGGCCGACTGCCGCTCGCAGTCGTGATCGTCGGTTTCATCTCGAAGAAATCGAAGAGATCCTTGAGATAGAGGCTCTGTTCCGAGATGTCGCTCGCATTCGACAACACCCGCTGCACGATATCGCGGCTCCGTCCGAACGACGCAGCGAGAAAGGTCAGCGAGCCGATGGTGATGCTGCCGCTGATCGTGCGCGCGAGGATCACGACGTACGCCGCGTAATAGCCGAGCGTGCCGAAGATCGAGAGCGCGCTGCTCAGGATTCCCTTCCGGATCGACAGCCGCTTGTTGTCCTCGTAGAACTTGTTCGCCAGCACGCGGTAGCGATCGACGACCCAGTTCGCGATGCCGAACATCTGGACTTCCTTCGCCGTCACATCGCTCGCGCCCACGTAGCGCAGATAATCGAGCTGCCGCCGCTCCGGCGTGTACCGAAAAAGCAGCGAGTACTCGAGCCCGGCGAAGTGCGTCTCTCCCAGAAAGCTCGGCAGCACCGACACGGCGAGCAGCAACAGCAGCCAGGGGCTGTACACGGCGAGCGCGGTGCCCAGCGTCGCGAGCGTGAGCAGGTCCTGGCCCATCGTGAGCAGCTCGGAGAGCAGCCCGATGCGTCCCACCGTCTGGCGTCGCGCGCGCTCGAGCTGGTCGTAGAACGCGGGGTCCTCGAACTGCGCGAGATCGAGCGTGGCGGCGTGCTCCATCAGCCGAATGCTCGTATGAATCGAGAACAGATCGCCCAGCAGGCTCTCGACGAGCGCGGAGGCGCGGCCGAGGAGATCGCCGCCGAAGACGATCGCAATCTCGGTCGCCACGAGATGCCAAAGCGGCGTCGGAGAGCCGTGCGTGCCGCGCAGGGCAACGACCTGATCGATGATGAGCTTCCCGATCCAGAGCGCCGCCACGGGCACGAATGCCCGGGCAACGCGGAGCACCGTCATGATCAGGGTGTACGCCGGATGGGTGTTCCAGACGAGCGTGACGAGCTTCGGCACGTAGCGAAGGGCGCGAACGCGATCGCCCCACGTCGGCTCGGGGACCGGGATGGTTGGAGGACGCCCGCGGCGCGCTGAAGGCATGAAGGAAAACTAGCGGTCGCCGGCGGCGGAAACGTGTTAACGCGAGAGGGCCAGTTGCGTCTACCCAGTACTCGCTGGAGACATCTCCACATGCGCCACATCGCTCGAATTCCCGCGCTCGCTTTCGTCGCGCTCACCGCCGGTGCGTGCGGCTCCGCGCGCCCGGAGGCATCGCGGCTCGCCACCCTTGGTGTGCCGGGGGAGAGCGCGCCACAGGGTGAGCGCGAGCAGACCGCGGACGAGCAGGTGAAGCAGGCGCTCAATCGCCTCGGCTTCGGTGCACGTCCCGGCGACGCGGTGCGCGTGCGCGCCATGGGCTTGGACCGGTGGATTGCGCTCCAGCTCTCACCGCAAGAGATCGACGACCGCGCGACCGAGCGATTCGTGGCGCGCTTCCCGGTGCTCGCGAAGAATCCCGCCGAGCTGCTCGCCGACTATCCTCAGCCTCAACAGCTGATTCGCGAGAAGCGCCAGGCGATGGCGCAGCGCGGCGAGATGGTCGCCCGCGACAGCGGCGCCGGAAAGCTCGCGGGGCTCGATCTCACGTTCGCCGACTCGATGCGCATCAAGGAAGCCGCGCGCCTGTCGCGGCAACTCCTGACCGAGCTGCAGGCAGCGAAGGTCGCCCGTGCCGTGATGAGCGACCGTCAGCTCCAGGAGGTGATGGTCGACTTCTGGGAAAATCACTTCACCGTCTTTGCCGGAAAGGGACCCGAGCGCTACTTCCTCGGCGAGTACGAGCGCGAGAGCATCCGCCCGCATGCGCTGGGCAAGTTCCGCGATCTGCTGGGCGCGGTCGCGAAGAGCCCCGCGATGCTCTACTACCTGGACAACTGGGAGAGCACGGTCGAGGCGGACCGTCCGGCGCTCATCGCGCGAAGGGATGCGCGCGGCACTCGCAGCGGACGTCGCCGCCTCGCGATGGTGCGCGACAGCACGAAGAAGCCGCGCCCGCACGGCCTCAACGAGAACTACGGGCGAGAGCTGCTCGAGCTCCACACGCTCGGGGTCGACGGCGGCTACACGCAGGCAGATGTCGTGAGCGCGGCGCGCGCGTTCACTGGCTGGACGGTGGAGAAGCCGCGCGAGAATGGCGCATTCGTCTTCCGCCCCGCCCTGCACGACGCCGGCGAGAAGCGTTTTCTCGGCCACACGCTCGCGGCAAACCGCGGCATCGAGGATGGCGAGCAGGTACTCGACATGGTCGCCACGCATCCCGCCACCGCACGCTTCATCGCGACGAAGCTCGTGCGTCGCTTCGTGAGCGACTCTGTGCCGCCCGCGCTCGTGGAGCGCGTGGCCGCGACGTTCACGCGCACCGACGGAGACATTCGCGAATGCCTGCGGACGATCTTCAGGTCACCCGAGTTCTTTTCGCGCGCCGCGTACAAGGCGAAGGTGAAGTCGCCGTTCGAGCTGGTGGTGAGCGCGCTGCGCGCCGTGGGTGCGCAACCGGACAGCACGCCGCGCACGGCGCAGTTGATCGCCAGGCTCGGCGAGCCGCTGTACGGACATCTCGCGCCCAATGGATATCCGGAGCGCGGCGATGCGTGGATCAACACCGGCGCGATCCTCGCACGCATCAATTTTGGTCTCCTGGTCGCATCGGGACGCGTGCCCGGCGCGTCGCCGGCGGAATGGACCGATGGGAGGGCGCTCGCCTCGCTGCCGCACGATGCGCAGGTGGATGGCGTCATTCGTATGATCCTGGGAGGCGAGGCGTCGCCGGACACGCGCAAGGTGCTCGAGAGCGGAGTGAATCCCATGGCGAGCGACAGCACGGCGAATGCGACGATGAGCGGCGGTCTCGAGACGATGATCGGACTCGCGCTCGGCGCTCCCGAATTCCAACGGCGGTAGGTCATGCAGCGACGTGTCTTCCTGAAGTCGGGCGCGCTGGCGCTCGTGACCATGGGACTCTCTCCGTCATTCCTGAAGCGGATGGTGTACGCGCAGGGAATGCCGCAGGCGCAGAAGGGGAAAGTGCTGATCTGCCTTTTCCAGCGTGGAGCGGCGGACGCACTCAACATCGTGGTGCCGCATGGCGACGCCGCGTACTATGCGCTGCGCCCGAACATCGCGATCGCTCGGCCGGGCGCACCGGATGGCGCGATCGATCTCGACGGATTCTTCGGGCTGCATCCGGCGATGGCTCCCCTCGAGCCGCTCTGGCATCGCGGGCTGCTCGCGCCCGTGCACGCGGTCGGCAGCCCGAGCAGCACGCGCTCGCACTTCGATGCGCAGGACTACATGGAGTCGGGCACGCCGGACGTGAAGGGAACGCCGGACGGTTGGCTGAATCGCTTTCTCGCAGCGAAGGACACGTGTGCCGAGTGCGAGCTGTCGGAGACGCCGTTCCGCGCGGTGGCGTTCGCGCAGCAGACGCCACGCATTCTGGAAGGGCCTGCACCCACGATCGCGATGTCGAGTCTCGACGACTTCACGATTCGCGCTACCGGCTCCGACGTGCAGCGGCTCGAGGCCCTGTATCGCACGGGCTCCGCGGATCTGATTCATGGAGCGGGTGCGGAGACGTTCGATGCCGTGAAGATGCTGAGGGCGGCAAATCCGCAGCGCTACGCGGCCGAGCACGATGCGCAGTATCCGAAGTCACCTTTCGGGCAGAGCCTCAGGCAGATCGCACAGCTGGTGAAGGCGAACGTCGGCCTGGAGATCGCGTTCGCGGATGTCGGCGGATGGGACACGCACGTGAATCAAGGCGGCGCAACCGGCCAACTCGCCAACCGCCTCGCCGATTTCTCGCAGGCGATCGCGGCGCTCGTGACGGATCTCGGCGATCGAATGGACGACGTCGTGATCGTGACGATGTCGGAGTTCGGACGCATGGCGAAGCAGAATGGGAATGGCGGCACGGACCATGGCCACGCAGGTGCTCTCTTCGTGATCGGCGGACACGTGCAGGGGCACAAGGTGCACGGAAAATGGCCGGGCCTCGCACCGGAGCAGCTGAACGATGGACGCGACCTCTCGTTGACGACGGACTTCCGCGCGGTGTTCGCGGAGATCGTGCGCAAGCATCTCGGCGCGTCGCGCACGGACGCGCTCTTTCCCGGATTCACGGGCACCGCGACGGTCGGCGTGGTGTAAAATTCTGTAGGAGGTGCGGAGTATCGACGCTACCATGTCGATCGTCTCCGGCAGGACTACAATTGCGCGCCGGGATGATTATCCTTCCCGCCCACTTCGGCTCCTTTCAAGGACATCAATGTTTCGCGCCCGATGCATTCTCGCTTCGCTCCTCTTCGCCGCAGTCGCCTGCCGGGGCGCCGCACGCAATGCTGCAATCGCGTCGGTGGCGCATGGAGAGATAGCGAAGGGAGCGGTCGACCATCGCGTGCCGAACGAGATTGGACGTATTCCCATTCTCGAGTACCACTTGCTCGGCGACAGCGACACGCGGTGGCACGTGGAGCGCAATCATTTCCGGCGCGATCTCGAGCAGCTGTACGCGAGCGGCTATCGTCCGGTGACGGTTTCGGAGGTGGTCGACAGGAAGATCGACCTTCCGGCGGGACTCTCGCCGGTCGTGTTCACGTTCGATGATGCGGGTCCGTCGCAGTTCAGCTACATCGATCACAACGGCACGTTGGAGATCGATCCGAACAGTGCCGTCGGCATCTGGCTGGCGTTCCACAAGGAGCATCCGGACTGGCGGAACAAGGCAACGTTCTGCGTGCTCTCGGGCGGCGCGGCGGGCCACTCGTTCTTCGGCGAGAAGGGCATCGACGGACAGAAGTCCGAGTGGCGCTTCCGAAAGATGAAGTTCCTCGCCGAACAGGGATTCGAGCTGTGCGGACACACGCTCTGGCACGCAAACCTCGGCAAGTACAGCGACGCGGTGGTGCAGGAACAGATCGCGCGCGGCACGCTCGCCATCGATTCCGCGGTGCCGGGCTATCACGTGCGCACGTTTGCACTGCCGTTGGGCGTGTGGCCAAAGAATCGTGCGCTCGCGGTATCCGGGGAGTGGAAGAACCCCCATGGCGGCAAGATCGCGCGCTATGACTTCGACGCGGTGCTGGAAGTGTCGGGAGGGCCGGCGCGGAGCCCGTATGATGCATCGTTCGATCCCCGGCGGCTCACGCGGATCGAGATCTTCGGGAATTCGCTGGAGCGCGCGCTCGAGCAGCTCGAGTTGAGCGGGAGCCGCTACGTGAGCGATGGCGACCCGGCGACGATCGCGCGGCCCGCGGCGACAAAGGTCGTGCTGGGGCGAGCGACGCGCTGATCGCGGTGCGCCCGTGTAATAGTAGCGGCAGCACCGGCGCGGCTTCGCTGTCAAAATATTAGCCAGTGCCTAAAAAGTGCGTCCAACTGGGCCGAAGAAGAAAAGATTGTCCTAAAATGTCATGCGGAAGTCCTAAAATTGTGCTTGTTGCTTCCGATACTGACTTGCAAGTTGGACCATCGCTCAAGGCGAAACGACCGAGCTGGAGGAGTGAATGAGCAGCAACGTGCGACCGCTGGCCCACATGCCCTACTTCGAACAGCTCTCGTCGCTGACGGATGACTCCGCCGAGTGGCGGAGTGTGAGCGCCGCGATGGTGGTGCTTCGGCTGTTCGACAGCTGGATGCAGGGCGGCGCGGATGTGGTCGGCCAGGAAGCGCCCGGATTGCAGGCCGTGCGCAACCAGATCGCCGCCATGGACGTGCGGGACTCCAACCGGCGCCTGTTGGGAAGCATCGTCGACTCGATGGTCACGGCGCAGGCGCCTCGCATCGTGACGGTGGCGCCCAGGCTGATGGCGTACGGACGCGCGCTGCAGCACGCGGCGAGCTGGCCGCTGGCGGCAGACGTGTACCGCACGGTGCTCGCATACGCGACGCCGGTCGACGATCCGGAGACGGTCATTGCTGCGAACATGCAGCTGGGCCGGTGCCTGCGGGTGTTGGCCGAGTGGGAGGAAGCGCTCGGGTGCTTCAGCGCGGCGTCGCAGGTTGCCGGACTGGCTGGCGACGTGATGAGCATTCTGCGTGCGAGGATTCAGGAAGCGAACGTCGCCATCGATCGCGGAAATCTGCCGTACGCGGAAACGCTGCTGGACGACACGATTCTGCAGGCGAAGGAGTCAGGGCTCTCGGAGATTCGGGCGACGGCAATCCACGATCGTGCCCACTTGGCGGCGCGGCGCGGACGGCCCGAAGAGGCCGTCGTGTTCGGTTATGAGGCTCTGAAAAGCGTTCGCAACCAGATTGCTCGCGACCGTGTGCTGAACGATTTGGGCGCGACCTTCTCCCTGCTCGGCATCTACAGCGCCGCGCGAGATGCCTATCTGGTGGTTGCGGCCACAGCGCAGGAGCAATACACACGCTGGACGGCGATGATCAACTTGCTCGATCTCGCGGCGGATGAGCGCCGGGAGCCGGTGTTCGAGCAATATCGGAGAGAGCTGGAAGACGTGTCGCTTCCACCGACACTGGCCACGTACTACTACTACTTCGTCGCGAACGGGCATCGCGTATTCGATCGGCCGCTGCTTGCAAAGGCCGCGATCGAGCGCGCGATCGAGCTTGCGACCGAGAACAAGTTGGGTCAGTGGCTCGTCAAATCAGAACAATTGCTCGAGGAGCTGCGGACGTCCGAAGCCGTGCAACGACGCAATGTGGCACGCGAGATGACGACGAGCTGGGCTCCAGAAGTGCTGGACATTGCGAATCGGCTGTCCGAGCTGCGAACGATGGCGGGCGTAGCAGGATGAAAAAGAGGGTTCCGGGTTGCAGCCCGGAACCCCCTTTTGACGCTCGAAGAATGATTACTTCGGGCCGCAACCGCTGCCGATGGTAACACCGCAATCCTGACTTGGGGCGGTGGGGGAGGTACACGCAGCAAGAGCAAAGGAGGTCAGAACAACGGCGATCAGGGCAATGCGGCGGCGGATCATGGCGACCTCGAAGGGATCAAGTTGTAATTGGCGTTGCACTTGATCCCGAAGGTACGGTGGCGCGCAGGGTCGTAAACGCACATTTTCGGACAGTGATGTGCTGTTTTAGGACAATCTGCGCCGCCAGCCTTGGAAGTCCTCGCCCGTCTCTCTGCCCCACTCGCCGCCCAGCTTCAAATCGCCCTCGCGGGAGAACACTCTCTCACGGTCGTCGATGGCTGGGGTGTGCTGTTGCTCGCCATCCGCGAGCGTCCCGTGGATCTCGTCGTTCTCGATCCCCGGACCGTTGGCGGACTCGAATTGGGGCAAGCTCGTGAACTGCTCGCTCGGCATCCCACGCTGCCGGTGGTCATCTACACCACCCTCGCAGCCGACTCGATGCAGGCGACGGTGATGCTCGCGAAGCTCGGCGTCCAGCACGTCGTGCTTCGCGGCTTCGACGACGAGCCCCAACGCTTTCGTCAGATGATCGAGCAGCTTCCGGCCGCTCGACTCAGCAACTCGGTTCTCGAATACGTACTGCCGCACATTCAGGATGCACCGATTTTGTTCGTCCGCGCGATCACACGGCTGTTCGAAGCACCGCAGGAGTTCGTGGATGTCGACGAGCTCGCGCGTATGTCGGGGATGACGCGGCGCAGCCTGGATCGTTGGTTCTATCGCTCGGGATTGACGTCCGCCCGCACGATGATTCTGGTCGCCCGACTCACGCGGGCGAAGCACTACATGGGAGATCCGGGATTTCTGCTCGAGGATATCGCCAAGAAGCTCGGCTACAGCTCGATCCGCCGATTCGCACGACAGGTACGCGCGGCCACGGGAATGACTCCGTCGACCATGCGAACCTCGTTCTCGACAGAGGAGTTCACAACGCGAATGGCGGCGCTCGTGTGCCGGCCCGAAGATGGGAGCAGTGAATGGGAGACCGCGCTCGATGACTGAGAATTCGCAGGCGACGCGTGTGCTGGTCGTCGACGACGAGCATTCCATATGCCGTGCGTTGGAGATCAGCTTCAGGCGTGCCGGCTACTACGTGCGCGCGGTGGAATCGGCGGAAGATGCGGTGCAGCTGCTGCACCAGGAACACTTCGACTGTCTCGTCGTCGATCTGCGCATGCCCGAAATGGGTGGCGACGAGCTGTTCGAGATCGCCGCGTCGGTGCAGCCGCATCTCCGCCAGCGCACGATCATCACCACCGGCGATGGCAGCGAGCGCGCGCACGAGCTGATCGCCGCCTGCGGCTGCGCCTCGCTCGGCAAGCCCTTCGATCTGGGCGACCTGCTCGATCTCACGAGACAGCTGACGCTGCGCATGCGCGACGCGCGCGCGTAGCCATTCCCACCCTCCCGGCGCCGCGCTAGAGCGTCCAGCTGCGCAGCGTCGCGAGCGCCTGCTCCAGTGCTTTGAGCTGCTCGGGATTCGTCGTTTTTCGGCGCAGCATCTCGTAGCTCCGAATCGCGATCTGCAGCGCTTCGCGATCGCGCTCCGCGGAGGCCAGGCTCGTTGCGTTATCGGCGAGACTCGCCCGCGCGAGGTCGTCCTCCGGAAAGCGCTCCACGATCTGTTTCCACCGCATCATGCGTTCGCGCGGCACGCCCTCGGTGAGCGCCCAGAGATGCCATGCGCCGCGATTATCGGGATCCGCCGCCAGTGCGCGCGCCGCGAGCTCGCCAGTGGCCTCCGCGCCGCGACCGGTGAGCCAATACGCATTCGCCAGAATGACCAGTGCGCGTGCGTCGTTGGGGCGTTCCGCCACGATTCGCTCGTACAGCGGACCGGAGACCTCGGGAATGGCGAGATAGGGCTCCGCCGCCCGGGCCAGCGCGTCGGGTGCCGTGACTTCCGCCAACTCGAGCAGTCGCTCCAGCAGAGCGCCGTAGTCGTTGGTGTCGGTGTATGTTGAGACGGCGGCCGAGAGCTCCGCGGCGGGATCGAGAGATGGTGGAGTCATGAGTAACGGAATTTACCGTTCCTGCAGGAGGCATGTCAGCCGTGACTGAAGCATCGAACGATTCGTCAATTCCGCAGGAAACGCCGCAGGACACACAACGGCGCGAGGATCTGGAGCGGATGACCGCCCTCGTGCAGCACGCGCTGAACAATCCGCTCGCGGCATTGCTGGCCGAGGCGCAGCTGCTGGCCATGGAGACAACGCTGGATCCGGAGCACCGGGCAGCGGTCGACCGGATGACGGAGCTGGTGCGTCGGCTGATCGCGCTGGTCCGCACGTTGGACAGCAAGGTCAACGAGAAGATGTTCCCCAGGTAGGAGCCTGGTAGCGTGTCGGGTGGAGGGCGGGGTGACGTAGGGTCTACCCTTCGTGGTGCTACGCCATCTCGCCCGAAGCCCTCACGCGGGGGGCGTTTTCATGCGCTGGAATGCCGCAGAGGGTTGCGCATTCGCCCAAAACAGGTGATACTCACAGGATCGTCGGCACGCCGACGGTGGCCCAAAATACTTTGGCAAAGCCCGCGTACCACGAGTGCGGAGCGAGCTACCTGACGAATAGTCGTCTCGGCTCGCTGCACGTTTAGCAATGCGTGGTGCGTGTCTCGAACAGCGTTTCGCGTGATGTATCCGCGGCGGGTCGGAGGAGCGCCCTTGCAGTCGGCGCTCACACCGGTCCACGAAGCAGGTTCCCGGCTTGCCGATCTCGATCAGCGCAATTGTTCGCAACGGGATGAACTCGCGTGCCGCACAGGGCGGCGCCAACTCCAGCTTTATGGTTTGACCAGCGCATTGGACGCCCGAGTGCCGGGCACGATTCGCATGCACGCCTTCAACTCATGACACCTCTCGCAGCATGAACGAACGTCGACGCCCGACCCGGCGCGGTCGCGGACACCGTCCGCCCAATCGCCCGCCCCTCGACTCGAACATCGAGTCCAGCCCCTACCGTGATGACTCTTCTCTGCCAGCGCCGAGCGATACCGCGCTGCCAGACACCGGCCCAGGCCCGTCTTCGGATGGTGGCAATTCCGGAATCCCCTCGACTCCCGCGCAACCGCAGCCGCCATACGCTCCGCCGCAGCAGAATGATCGCGGCGATCGCGGTGGCGAGCCCCGCTACAACAACAACCGGAACCAGGGGAATCGCGATCGCGATGACAACCGCGGTAACCGTGAGCAGGGCGGCAATCGCGAGAACGGCAATCGCGACAATGGCAATCGCGACATGAACAACGCGAACGGCCGGCGCGGACGGCGCGGTCGCCAGCGCAATGGACCACGTCCCGACCAGCAATCGAATGCGCCGGTCTCCGTGCTCGTCGCAGACGGCACGACCACCGGATGGTTCGATGCCGCGCGCGATGGCGGGTTCGTTCGTCGCGCCGAAGAGAGCTACCTGCCCTCCCCCGGCGACGCGTTCGTTCCGCCGCAGATCGTGCGACAGCTCGCGCTTCGGCGCGGCGATCTGATCGAAGCGACCACCGGCCGCGACCAGCGTGGACGGCTCGCGGTGGCGGAAGTGACGGCGGTGAACGGCGGCGAGCCCATGGGCGTGCAGCGCCGTCCCGATTTCAGCTCACTCATCGCCTCTTATCCGGAGCGCAAGCTCACGCTCGAGACCGGACAATCGCCGAAGATCAGCCCCGAGCTCACACGGCGGGCGATCGATCTCATCGCGCCGATCGGCTACGGGCAGCGGGCGCTCATCGTCGCGCCGGCTCGCGCCGGCAAGACGATGCTCCTGCAGGCGATCACGGAGGGTGTGGCGATCAATCATCCCGACGCGACGCTGCTCGTGCTCCTCGTGGACGAGCGTCCCGAAGAGGTGAGCGAGATGATCTCGTGGGGACGGGGCGAGGTCGTGGCCTCCAGCTTCGATCAGCCCGCGGAGCGCCACGTGGATGTGGCGGACATGACGCTCGAGCGCGCACGGCGACTCGTCGAGAGCGGCAAGGATGTAGTGATCGTGCTCGACTCGATCACGCGACTGGCGCGCGCGCACAACACGGCCGAGCGTGGCACGGGGAGGACGCTGAGTGGCGGTCTCGACGCGACGGCGATGGCGAAGCCGAAGGCGTTCTTCGGCTCCGCGCGCTCGGTGGCGCCGCAGCACGGCGGCGGCTCGCTCACGATCATCGCGACGGCGCTGGTGGAGACCGGCTCGCGCATGGACGACGTGATCTTCGAGGAGTTCAAGGGCACGGGCAACAGCGAGATCAAGCTCGATCGCGGACTCGCAGAAAAGCGTGTATTTCCCGCGATCGATGTGGCCACGAGCGGAACGCGGCGCGAGGACAAGCTGTTTCGCCCCGATCAGATCGACGCGATCTTCACGCTCCGGCGCGGGCTGCAGCAGATGCCGCCGCAGGCGGGCATGGAGTGGCTGATCAAGCGAATTCAGAACACGGCCAACAACGACACCCTGCTCGCGGGACTCTAATACGCGCTGCGGGGCGTAGACGGCAGATACGGAGCCCGGCCTACCGCTTGCACTAAGGCGCCCCATGGGCGGTCTCTGTACATTCTGGCGCGCGCACTCCGTTCTCGTGTTCGCCCTCCCCGCGTTGTTGTCCGCGCGGGGTGTTCTGGCGCAGAACAGCCCTCCCGAGGACCGTACGCACCCGGTCGTGACCTCCGTCAAGTTCGTGGGGGTGACGAAGGTCATCGACAAGAGTGACTTGAGCAGCGGGCTCGCGACGCAGCCCTCCGGGTGCAAGGGTATTCTGCTCGAGCCGTTCTGCCTGTTCACCAAATCGCATCTCGTGTATGACACACGCACGCTCGACCACGTCGAGCTCGCGCGCGATGTCGTGCGGATCAAGGTGTACTACTATCGGCGCGGCTATCGCGAGACCGAGGTCGACACGCTCGTCTCCCGGGCGAAGAGTCACACGAATCGCGTACGCGTCACCTTCCGGGTGACCGAAGGCAAGCCCGTGCTCGTGAAGTCACTGGCCGTAGAGCACCCCGACTCGGCGCTCGACAAGGGAACGCTGAAGCGGTCGGTGCTCGTGCGCGTGGGGAAGCCACTCAACCTCGTCGACATCGACACGACCCACACACGCCTGCGCAACGCGCTCTGGGACAAGGGCTACGCGGATGCGGAGATCACGGACACGATCGCGGTCCACGACAGCGCGCGCACGGCGGACGTCACGATCAAGATCGATCCCCGCTGGGTGGCCACCGTCGAATCGGTGACCGTGCACGGGGATTCCGCGCTGACGCCCGACATCGCCAGGAAGATGGTGACGCTCAAGCCCGGAAACATCTACAAGCGCGAAGATGTGATCGAGAGTCAGCAGACGCTCTACAACTCCAATCTCTACCGGCGCGCCACGATCGTGCTGCCGCCGCGAGGAGACAGCGCGAAGCTGA
>DASXQD010000054.1:0-16731 GCA_036493195.1 Gemmatimonadaceae bacterium
GGCCTCGATCTCGAGGCGCAGCAGACCATCCGCACCTTTCTCGGCGAGTATCGCCGGCGACACGACGCGACCGTTCTGCTCACGTCGCACTACATGGCCGATGTCACGGCGCTCACGTCGCGCGTGCTGATCATCAACCGCGGCCGACTGCTCTATGATGGCGAGCTGTCGGAGCTCGTCGCGCGCATCGCGCCGATCAAGCGAATCGAGCTCGTGTTGTCGGAGCCCGTGGCGCGCGCACGGCTCGAGGACTACGGGCACGTCGCGCACTTCGCGCCCCCGAGCGCCACGATCGAGGTGCCGCGGGAGATCGCGACTTCGGCGAGCGCGCGACTGCTCGCCGATCTCGCCGTCGCGGATCTCTCGATTCAGGATCCGCCGATCGAGGAGGTGATTCGCATCGCCTTTGGCGAAGGCGCGCAGGACGGCGAGGTAGCAGATGAGGCGCTCGTGCGCGCCGATGTACGCCGCGCGCCGCCATGAGTGATGCGGCGCGCAGTCCGGTCGCTGCGTTTCGCGATCAATACGCTGAGCTCATGCGCTCGGCGTTTCTCATCGACCTGCAGTATCGCGCGTCGATTGCGATCTGGCTCATCTGGGGAATTACCGAGCCGATCATCTCGCTCGGCATCTGGTGGTCGATCGCGGCGGCCGGCGCGGTGGATGGATTCACTCGCGAGGCCTTCGCGCAATATTTCTTCGGCGTCGCGCTCGTGAATCAGGCGACGCTGAGCTGGGACGCGTGGAACATCGATCGGTGGATCCGCGAGGGCGAGATGAACTATCGACTCACGCGCCCGATCGCGCCGATACACGAGGCGATCGCCGACAACATTGCGTACAAGGGTCCCACAGCGACGATCATCCTCTCCGCGTGGATCATCGCGGCCGCGTTCTGGCCGGCGGTTCGCATTCCGTTCGAGCCAGCTCGCTGGGCGCTCGCGATCGTCGCGATCGTGCTCGCCGCCGCGATCCGTTTTCTCAACGGCTACGCGACGGGGCTGCTCGCATTCTGGACCACTCGCGCAACGGCTCTCGTGGAATTGCAATTCGGCATCTCACTCTTCCTCTCGGGACGCATCGCACCGCTGTCGCTCCTTCCGCCGCGCGTTGCTCATGTGGCCGAGTATCTGTGGTTTCCATACGTGTTGTCGTTTCCGGTGCAGGTGCTCACGGGTACGGTGACCACGGCCGCGCAGTACGCACGCGGCTTTGCCGGCCAGGTGATCTGGCTCGCGATCTGGCTGATGCTGTATCTGCTCGTGTGGACGCGCGGTCGGCGACATTACGGCGCGGTGGGCGGATGACGAGCATCCGGCGGACGGCCACGGTGCTGCGTGCGTTCTGGCAGCTCAACTGGCTCGAGGAGCTGCAGTATCGCGGCAACTTCATCGCGAGCCTGCTCGGCACGGTGTTCTGGCTCTTGATGGCGATTCTCACGGCCGCCCTCTACTTCCAGCACACATCCACACTCGGGGGCTGGGAATTCTGGGACGTGGTCGTGCTGCTCGGCATCTTCAACGCGCTCGCCGGCGTGGTCGAGACGGTATTGAGGCCCGGCATCGGCCACCTGCCCGCCGATGTGCGCAGCGGCAAGCTCGATCTGGTGCTGGTGCGCCCCGTGGACGCGCAGTTCTACGTCTCTTTTCGCCGGCTCGATGTGTGGCGACTCGCCGACGTCGTGCTCGGTCTCGCTCTGGCGGGATATGCCTTCGTGCGAACCGGCCGTGCGATCGGCGCGTGGGAGCTCATCACCTTCATCGTGACGTTCGCCGTTGCGATCGCGGTGGTCTACGCGATCTGGGTGGCGCTGATGAGTTTCGCGTTCTGGTTCGTTGCGGTGGAGAACATGGCCGCGCTCTTCGATGCACTGTTCGAGGCGGCGCGCTACCCGGTGAGCGCTTACCCGGGCGCGCTCCGCTTTCTGTTCGTCTATCTCATTCCGATCGCATGGACGACGACGATCCCTGCATCAGCATTGACCGGTCGTCTCCGCCCCGCGCTGGCGCTCTGGGCACTCGCGATTGGAATCGCCGCGCTGGGCGCGAGCCGACTGCTCTGGCGTGTCGCGCTCAAGCGATACACGAGTGCGGGAGGATGAGCGCGGCTTACGGCTTGTGTGTTTGGTTCATCATCGATCCGTCCATCTTCGTGTAACCTGCCGGCGGTGCGAACATCGCATCGGGCAGTGAGGTCGCCTGCGCCTTCACGGCGATGAACGATGTCTTGCCGTTCTTCGTCGCCTTCAGGATGCCGCCGCCGTTTTTCATCATCTCGTTGAACGCCGGGCCGCCCTGATCGAACATGTGCTGCGCCATTCCACCCGCGAGCCGGCCGACCATCAGCCCCGCTCCCCTGGCGACGCACACATCGCCCTCCGCCGGCTGATCTTTTTCATCGGTGCCCTTGTAGTGCCAGTCCTCGCACGGAATGCCGGCAATCGTCTCCGTTTTCCCCGTCTTCTCGGCCGTTCCACGATGCTTCATCGACTCTCTCGCCGCCGCATTGTCTCCCATGTTCATGGGCAGCTCCATGTACTGCTTCTGCTCGGGGAGAATGATGATTCGGCTCGAGCCATCCATGATCATGGCGCCACCGTGCCCCATTCCCTCCATGCGAAGCTTGTCTCCCTTCGTCATCTGCGTGAGCGTGTCCGCACGATCCTGGTGATTCTCGTAGGACACGAACTGAATCACACCGTCGAAGCCCTGAGCGAAGAGCCGCGGAGAAGCCGTCGCGAGAAGACAGGCAGCGGCAAGAACGAGTTTGGCACGTTGCATGAGAGTGGATGCTCGAGTGAAGCGTCCGCTCGGAATGAGCGAACGTGATGCCAACATTCTGGCGCCACGAGACGCTCGCGTCAATCGAGCGATGCGGCCGGCGCGTCTTCCCGGCGCGTCCTCATAGATTTCCCGTATGATTCTCACTTGCCTCCATTCCCGCATTGCGCAGCGCGGCACCGCTGGGCTTGGCATTCTCGGAGCGCTATTCGCGTTCGTCGCGTGCGATCGCGCCGTCTCGGTTCAGCAGGCGCAGTCCAAAGCCGTGAGCACGGCTGCCGCAGATACCTCGCTGGCGATAGTGCAAAGCGACAGTGGGCTGCGCTTCCCCTTCGTTCCCGATCTCGCGAAGACTCCAGGCGACACACTCGAAGTCACCGCCGCCGACATCTGCGTGCCTGGATATTCGAAGAAGGTGCGCAACGTCCCGATCGCGGTTAAGCGCCAGGTCTATCTCAATTACGGCATCCGCAAGCACAAGCCCGGCGACTACGAGATCGATCACCTCATCAGTCTCGAGCTTGGCGGATCCAATTCGATTCGAAATCTGTGGCCGCAATCCTATCGCACTTCGCCGTGGAATGCGCACGTGAAAGATGCCCTCGAAAATGAGCTGCATCGTCGTGTGTGCGCCGGCACCATCGATCTTGCCACGGCCCAGCGGATAATCGCGCAAAACTGGGTAATGGGCTATCGTATCTATGTGAATCCGAATCCACCCGTGGCCGCTACCCGTGCGCGAGCGCACACTCACCGCCAATACAGGCCCCGTTCGGAGCCGCAACCGCAGGCGCCCGTTCCATGACGGAGCCGCGCATGCGACGAAATCAGAAGCTCACGCCTGTGATCAAGGGGCGCTCGATCGCGGACATCGGGTGGGATGGCGCGACCGCGCTTCTGCACTTCGACGATGGCTCGGTTATGCGCATTCACACACCCACGCCGCCTCCCAAAAACTCGCCGCCGGCAACGCTCGGGAAAGTGCGTGCGGTGCGTCAATCGAGCGAGGTGATCGTCTTCGATCTCGAGTCGGGGTCGACGCTGCAGATCCCGCTCGCCGAGGCGACTTCGTGTGTCATGCTGCGCGACGCGAAGGGCGCGCTCGAATACGCCGACTAGCAACTAGTTGTCGTCGTCAGCTCCGCGATTGCCGAACGATCGCCGAACAATGAAGCTGAGCGTGCGCGCATTGAGCGGCGTGAGGAAACGCTCGAGCTCGCCCGTTTGAGCATTGGCGTTGAATGTCCCGAAGACCGGATCATGATTGTTTAGCACGTTCGTCACGACTGCCGAAAAGTCCCACGCCTGATACGAGTAACCGGCGCGTGCTCCCAGCACGAAGTAGGGATCGAGCTGCCGTTCCTCGTTTCCTTCGTCGCCACGCAGATACTGCGAGCCGATCCAGCGCGCGTCGAGTCCCGCGCGGAACCCGTGCGGCAGGCGCGCGGACAGCCCGCCCTTCACCTGATTCGAAGGCACCAGCGGCATGCGGTCGCCGGGAGTGACATTGTTCGGGCCGAACAACGGGCTACCCTCGAAGTCGAGGCTCGAGCGCGTGCTGAAAATCTGCGCATTGCTCTGAAAGGTTGCACGCGTGTACGCGTAGTTCACGTAATACGAGAGGCGATCGTTCAGCAGCGAGCTCGTAACGGAAAGCTCCACGCCCTCGCGGCGCGTCCTGTCGAGATTCGTGAAGTACCCCGACACGAGCGAGCCGGGTGCCTCGATGAAGAAGATCTCGTCGCGCACGTCCGTGCGGAACAGTGATCCATCGAGCAGCACGTTGCCGTGCAGCAGCTTGCCTCCGATCTCGTATGTGGTTGCCCGCACCGGATTCAGTGGCGGATCGTCGCCGAGCGCGAACGGCAGCGGACAGGATGCGGTTGGGTCGGCGCACGCGAGCTCGACGATGGCCGGCGCGCGAAAGCTCCCGCCAACGGAGCCGTAGAGCGACCTCCCACTCCCGAGATCGACGTTGATCCCGCCGCGCGGACTGAAATGCTGGAAGTTGTTGGTGGTATTGTCGGAGCTCTCGAGCTGATTCTGGAACGGCACGCGAATGTAATCGTAGCGCGCACCGGCGGACAACGTCACGCGCTTCACGGTGTAATCCGCGATGCCGTAGCCCGCGAGATCCCAGCTCGGACTCTTCACATCCGTGGTGAGGCCAAGCTGCGGCGCATCACCACCGTCGCCGAATCCAATATTCGCCGGCGGATCGCTCACAATATCACTCGCCGTATTGATGATCTGCTCGTGCACCCAGTTCGCGGAGCCATCGATGCCGAAGCGAAGCGACAACGAATTGCTGCCGATCGCCAAACGGCGACGCCAGTCCGCAGTACCGCCGACCGTGTACGTTCGGGTGAGTGCGGTGACGTTCGGATCCGGCGCCTGGTTCACGTTGAACCGATTCGCATCGTAGCGCTTGCCGAAAATCGTGAGGGTACCGCGTCCGCCACCGATCGGGACGTAACCCGTGAGGTTCAGCTGCTCGCTGTTGAGCGCATCCACATCCCCCGGTGTGAAGTTGATCTGCGGATCGCCATAGAGACTCTCCGGCAACGAGCCGGCACTGCGCACCGTCGACTTTGCCGCCGACGCCTGCACTCCGAGTCCGCGCTCGACGCCGAAGTGGCCGAGATTCAAGAAGCCGTTGAAGTTCCGCCCCGATGTTCCGGCGCGCCAACCATCCTCGCGCTCGTAGCCGCCGCCGAGATAGTAATCCCATCCGTTCGTCGATTTTCCCTCGATCGTCCCCTCCGCCTTCGCCTGGCCGAACGAGCCTCCACTCACTTCCAGATCTCCATGCGCCGGCCCTTCGCCGCGATCGGTCACGAGATTGATCGCGCCGCCGAGCGAGTTGGGCCCGAGCAGCGACGCCGTCCCGCTCAACAGCTCCACGCGCTTGACGTGCTCCATCGGGAGCAGATCGAAGTCGACCTCCTGTGCATCGGCCTCGTTCTGCCGCACGCCATCCAGAAAGACGGTGATGCCCGGTGGCAGCCCCACCGTTGGCCCGGAGTTGAAGCCGCGATAGCTGACGTTGAGCTTGTATTGCGATCCGAGATCATCATAGACGGACACGCCCGCCGCCGATCCGAGCACATCGGGAAGAATGCGCGGTTCCCATTGATCTATCTCGTGGCCCGACAGCGTGGTGATGCGCGCAGGAATTCCGGATCCGATCGTCGGACCAGCGATTGGCGCGATGGAGGCCTGCACTTCCACAGGCGCGAGCACGTGCACGCTGTCCCGTCGCGCCGCTCCCGCGCGCAATAGGCTGTCGCGCCGGGCAACGGAGTCGCGTGCGGCGCTATCCGCCTGCTGCGCGCGCACGCGGCTCGGCACGAGCGCCACGGTCGCAAACGCCAGCAGCGCGATGGCGACTCGGTTCGTGACTACTCGAGGCACGATTGGGAAGATCCGTTGTCGACGATGAGGTTAGCGCGTGCTGTGTGTGACAGCCGCGCCGTGTGGAATCGTGGACACGTAGCGCACGATATCGCCGTGCGTAAAGGTTCCGCTACGGTCCACGTCTTCGTACACGATTACCACGGTCACCTTCTCGCCCACACTGCTCAACGTGAGCAGACCATCATCCGGGCGATCGCCACCATCGTGATCGCTGCAGCACGCATCGCGCAGCAGCGACTTCGCGGGATGCGCCTGCGCGTCACGCACGAGTGCGAAGGCATCGGCGCCGGCACCAGAGCGCGATCCGCCACGAGCCATTAGCACCATGAGCGCCGCTGCCGCGAGCGCAACGGCGGCCGCCTGCGTCCAGTGCGCACGCCGGCGCCTGGCCGCGCGACCACCGCTGCGCACCACGAGACGGTCCCACGCCGAGGCGCTGTCGACCTTCGGTGTGGTGCGGCGAAGCAGCGCATCCACCAGCGCCGCCGTTTCGCGCGCGGCATCCGCTCGCGCGCGGCAGATCGCACAGTGGAGCAGATGCGCGCGCAGGGTCAGAACGCGCGCGCGCGGAAGCTCGCCGTCGAGCAACGCCTGCAGCTCGCCTTCAGCCGGATGCTCGCGCATCGTTTCCCCGTTGTTCGGCGCGGCTTCCCAGCGCGCGGATGAATCGCTGCTGTGCTCGCGCCAGCAGCGGGCCTATCGATGTCGGCGCAACGCCGATCGCCGCAGCGATCTCCCGATACGAGACGTCGTCCGCTCGCATCACGAGGAGCGCAGCATCGCGCTCCGGCAGCATCGCCAGCGTGTCGTGCACCAGCGCCGATTCCTCCGCCGTGCACATCGCCGCGTCCGCGCCGGGCGCCGGATCCGCCGCGTCCGCGAGTCGCTCGGGCGCATCCATGACCGAGAGATGGCGCGCGCGGCGTCCTTCACTGCGCTGCGCATCACGCGCCAGATTCCCCGCAACGACGTAGAGCCACGCGTCCGGCGCGCGCGGAGGCTTGTCGAGCAGGCGCACGAACGCCTCCTGCGCGAGATCCTCGGCCAGGTCCCGATCGCCGAGGCGGCCGTGAAGATACCAGACCAGGCTGGGATAGTGTCGTTCGAACAGACGGCGAATGTTCAAGCGGTTTCGTTTTCTCCGGTCGACAGGGAACGATGTGACGCCGCTACACGTATCAGACGTCGGCCGGCATTAAAATGAGACAGTGCTCCGCACGCGCCGAGCTGCGGCCACTCGAACGGCGTACGTCATCGGCGTACGTCAATGGATGGCTTTTTGTTGCCAAAGACCGTGGAACGGGACCAAAAAGCAAGCGGATTCATCCGTACATCTCTTTACAAGAGCTCGGTTTGACGAACTGTCCGTTCCCGGCGTGAAGAATGCGATGAAAGAGTCCGCTACGCACCCGTTTACGTTGCTTTCGCTGACACTCGACCCGAGAAGCCCATGCCGCGTCTGAACACGCGACTCCTCGTTCTTGCCACGCTCCCGATCGCGGCCGCCTGCCAGGCGGGCTCCAGCCAGCAATCGAGCGCATCAACTGCATCGAATACGGAGAGCACCACCTCCGCCGCCGCGGTTTCCACGATGGCGGTGCCCGCAGGCAAGCCGGACAGCGCAGTCGAAGCAACGGTGGCGGCCGTGACCAACGATGTGCGCACGCTGCAAAAAGCTCCGCCGGATGTCGCCGTGGGCAAGCTTCCTGCGCACGAAAAGTTGGTGACTGGAATGCTCGACAACTTCGAAACGCGTATTCGCGCAATGCATGTTCAGGCGGACCCAGCGTGGTCCTCGGTCATCGATTCCGTTCGCACCGATCTCGCGCGTCTTCCCAAAATGAATGCGGAAGCGCTTCCGGGCTTTTTGCCGCAGCACTTGAATCGCGTCATGCGCATCGTGGCATGCATTCAGATGGTCAGGAGCTAGCGCTCAGGAGCACCATCCGCAGCGCGGCGAAGCCTCTTCGCTCGCCCGCGGATCTCGATCCACTGCTCGAGCGCATCGACAACGCGCGCTACGTCCTGCTCGGCGAAGCGTCGCACGGCACCTCCGAGTTCTATCGCTGGCGCACCGCGATCACGCAGCGACTCGTGGAGGAGCGTGGGTTCTCCTTCATCGGCGTCGAAGGCGACTGGCCCGACTGCTACCGCGTGAATCGATTCGTGAAGCAACTACACGAGTCCACCGAAAGCGCGGAGCAGGTGCTGCATGCGTTCGCGCGCTGGCCCACCTGGATGTGGGCGAATCGCGAGATTGTCGAGCTCGCCGAATTCCTGCGCGGGCACAACGCGCGACACACCTGGGACAGGCAGGTCGGCTTTTACGGCCTCGATGTGTATTCACTCTGGGAGTCGATGGCCGCGGTGATCGACTATCTCGACCGCATCGATCCAGAGGCCGCGCGCAATGCGCGACGCGCCTACGGATGCTTCGATCGCTTTCATGGCGACGCGGAAGAGTACGCGCGCTCGACCGCCCTCACGCCCACCTCGTGCGAGCCCGATGTGGTGCGGATGCTCTCGACGCTGCGCGCCAACGCGCCCCAATATCTGGAAGACGGTCGCGACGCATATTTCTCGGCCGAGCAGAATGCGCTGATCGCGATCGACGCGGAGCGATATTATCGCGCGATGATTCGGGGAGGTCCGTCATCCTGGAACGTGCGCGACCATCACATGGTGGATACCCTCGACCGGTTGATGAAGCACCACGGCCCCACGGCCAAGGCGATCGTGTGGGAGCACAACACTCATGTTGGCGATGCGCGATTCACGGACATGGCGAGCGACGGCATGGTGAACGTGGGCCAGCTCGTGCGCGACCGGCACGGCGAGGAGGGCGTCGTCATCGTGGGCTTCGCAACGCATCGCGGATCGGTGATCGCGTCGCGCGAGTGGGGCGCGCCCATGGAGCGGATGGCAGTGCCGCCGGCCCGCGACGGAAGCTTCGAGGATCTCGCGCACAGGAGCGATGCGGGGGACGCGTTCATGCTTTTCGGCGACGAGCTCGAGAAGAATCCAGCGATGATCGAGCCGCTCGGCCATCGCGCCATCGGCGTGGTCTATCGGGCGAAGAGTGAGCGCTGGGGAAACTACGTGCCGACGATCGTGCCGTATCGCTATGATGTGATGCTCTACATCGACGAGACGAGCGCGCTCGATCCGCTGCACATGCCTGTCGCGGTGAGCGGCGGGGACGAACCGGAGACGTATCCGAGCGGCATGTGAGCGTCAGCGCACCGCGTGCACCTCGTTTGCGACGCGGAGCATCGCGGCGAGACTGAGCTCGACATCGTCGTCGGTTGTCGCCCACGAGCTGACGCTGATGCGCATCGCAGTGCGGCCCTGCCAGACGGTTCCGCCGCACCAGCACGTGCCGTCGACCTGAATGCCTGCGATCACTCGACGTGTCGTCTCATCATCGCCGAAGCTCACGAGCACCTGATTGAGCACCACGTCGGCGAGAATCTCGTAGCCGGCATCGCGCAATCCGGTCGCGAAGCGCGTGGCCTGCCGGCAATTGCGCTCGATCATCTCCGCGATTCCGGATCGCCCGAGCGCCGACATTGCCGCCCACACATCGACGCCGCGCGCGCGTCGCGAAAGCTCCGGCACGTACTCGGACGGCTCACGCTGGGCGCCCTGAACCAGATACGCTGCAGACACCGCGGTGGCGCCGCGCAGCGCGTCCTTGTCACGAACGATCGCGACACCGGAGTCGTATGGAACGTTGAGCCATTTGTGCGCGTCGAGTGCCCACGAGTCCGCGTCCTCGATGCCGGAAACGAGAGCGGCGCGCGCAGGTGCGGCGGCCGCCCACAATCCGAACGCACCATCGACGTGCACCCACGCGCCCGCGGCACGAGCGCGCGGGATGACTTCGGCGAGTGGATCGACCGCGCCGGTGTTCACGTTTCCTGCCTGCAGGCAAACGATTGTGCGACTATCGAGCCGCGGCAGCTTGTCGGCGCACATGCGGCCCTGATCATCCACCGGTACACGGGTGACGCGGGCGCGACCGAGTCCAAGCATGGCGAGCGCCTTCTGTGCGGTGACGTGCACTTCATCGCCAACGACGACGTTGAGCTGTGGAGCGCCGAAGAGACCCTGCTCCTCGACATCCCAGCCCAAACGCTTCAGGAGCGCATGGCGAGCAGCGGCGAGACCGGTGAAGTTCGCCATCGTCGCGCCGGTGACGAAGCCCGCGGCGCTGGTGGTCGGCAGGTGGAGCGCGTCGAGCAGCCACTGGAGCGCGATCAGCTCGAGCTTCGCGGTGGTGGGCGAAATGACTGTGAGCGCCGCGTTCTGATCCCAGGACGTGGCGAGCATGTTCGCGGCGAGCGCGCCAGGGAGAGTGGCACCGATGACGAAACCGAAGTAGCGTCCGCCGGCGGATGCGCCGGTGCCGGGAGAGCCGAACTCGTCCAACTCACGCAGCACCCGGGCGGGATCTCGCGGGTGTTCGGGGAGCGTTTCGTCGAAGTGGCTGAGGGCAGCGACGGCGCCTGCTGAGGGCGCTACGCTGCGGGAAGACAGCCCTTCGAGATAGGTGGCGGCGCGATTGGCGGCGTCGCTGAGAAGCGTGCGAGTGCTCATGGGTTCGAACTACGAGAACGAGAAATGGGCCGAATTCCTTAATTTTTCGCGACAGCATCCAGTCAATTAAACGACAGTATTACAACAAAACGATCTAATCCTTCGAGATAACGATTGACGTCTGATCGTTCGACTCGTCTTTGGGCCAGCGCACC
Organism: Gemmatimonadaceae bacterium; assembly: GCA_036493195.1. Taxonomy (GTDB): domain Bacteria; phylum Gemmatimonadota; class Gemmatimonadetes; order Gemmatimonadales; family Gemmatimonadaceae; genus FEN-1250. The sequence goes on from DASXQD010000054.1 coordinate 10,952, forward strand.
AGCACATCGCTCTTGGACTCCGAGAAGTAGTAGAGCGCGCGCTTGCTGCTCGGCGACACGCGCCGAGCGGCGGTGTCCTCTACCCCGTGCACACGGTAGAATGAATCGACCTTCTCGAATGGGTCGCCAGTGACGTACGTTGCTGCTATCTCTACGCCGGACTCCTTTTCGATCATGGCGGTCGGTGTGTCCCGCTTTGCTCCCGGATAGATCGGCGGACCTGGCGCGAGCACCAGAAGCAAGGCAGCCGGAAAGACGAGTCGAAGAGCAGTGAGCGACATGCGCATCTCTGGTTGTGGAAGCCTACGAAATCCCTCTCGATCCGCGAGCTTTCAGCTGGCGCCGTTACAACCTGTGCGGTGTATCACCAATAGCGAAATCCGCACGTCTCTCAAACTATCATCGCGACACCATGGCTCTCTCCAATCCAGCATTTACCGATAGCGCAATCGCTCGTGCCCGCGCGGAAGGTGGCACCGGTGTCATGACCGTTGCAGGCGCCGCGTGGAAATCCTTTGCCCTCGTGCTCCTCGCCGCGGCGAGCGCCGGATATACGTGGTACGAAATTCTCCGCGTTCCCGATCGCAACATCACTGGCGTCATCTTCGGAGGTGCGATCGCCGCGCTCGTCGTGGCGTTCGTCACCGCGTTCAAGCCTAACCTCGCTCGTATCACGGCGCCCATTTACGCCGTGCTCGAGGGCATCGCACTCGGTGGGATCTCGTTCATCTACGAGGCGCAATTCAAGGGAATTCCGCTCATCGCGGTCGGACTCACCTTTGGCGTCGCCCTCGCAATGCTCGCGCTGTATGCAACACGCGTCATCAGGGTCACCGACCGCCTTCGCAGCATCATCATAGGTGCGACTGTGGGCATCATGGTGTTCTACCTGCTCTCCATTGTCCTCAACCTGTTCCACATCCAGATGCCCGGCGTGTTCGGCTTCGGGTTGACCGGGCTGCTCTTCAGCTCCGCCGTCGTGATCGTCGCGGCAATGAATCTGCTGTTGAACTTCGATCTGATCGAGCGCCTCTCCGGGTCCGCGCCACAGCAGATGGAGTGGTATGCGGCGTTCGGAATTCTGGTCACGCTCGTGTGGCTCTATCTCGAGCTGCTCCGGTGGGCCTCGATCGTGTTTGGCGGCCGGCGGCGATAGCTCCTCCGTCGGTCACGCCGGCGGTGGTCACGCCGGCGGAAGATCTTTTTCGACGACGAGTGTATAGCGCGCGGTGAGGGCCGCGATCGCGCCGATCGCGACCCACACCGGCATCAGCACGGCGCCCACCACTCCGATCGTGAGCGGAATCTCGAGCAGCGAGTGTCCCTGCTCGTTCTTGATGATGATGCGCCGCACGTTCCCCTCGTGCACGATCTCCTTCACTCGCGCCAGCAGATTCTGACCGTCGACCTTGTGCTCTTCGGTGGGCATCGGATCCTCCAATGGGTGAGCGTTGCTACGCCCATCGCACTACGCACACATGAGACCACTGGTTGCAGCCGATCACCTCGCAATGCTGGCTGGAACGAGAGTTCCGACGAGGGTAAGTTTCAGTATGTCAAAAAGTACCCTTTTCTCGCTCTGCGCCGCGGCGCTCTTCGGCGCAGTCATCCCGGGTCTGCACGCCCAGTCCGGCAGCTCGTCGGCGAAAGCGCCCGTGAAGGTCGCCATGCTGGATCTGGCCTTCTACGGCAAGCGAGCCAATGACATTTTCCCGGGCGATACGGCCATGGCGGACACGGCCACCGCTGTCATGAGAAAGGCGCTTGCGAGCGCTCCGGGAATCTCGTTCGTCGATGCGCAATCCGTTGCCAAGGCTGCTGAAAGTCCCACCGCGAAGGCAATCGTCGAGGATCGTCCGTGCAACGTGGTCGTTGCCTGTGCGCGGGCGGTCGGGCAGGAGCTGGGCGCCAAGTGGGTGATCATGGGCAAGATCAGCAAGACGAGTGATCTGATCTGGATCTTCAGCGGTGAGCTCATCGATGTCGCGAGCGGCAAGCTCGTGCTCGACGACTCCTACGAGCTCAAGGGAATCGCGAAGGACATGGTGCCCAAGGGTGCCGAGGTGTTCGCGAGGCGCGTGGCGAAGAAGGTAACGGCGCCGGACAGCGCGGTCGTGCAGTGAGACCACGCATCGCGACTCGCGTCGCGAGCTGACGCGCAAGACGATGACGCGAACCGCCGTCGTACTTCTGAGCGGCGGCCTCGATTCGGCGACCGTACTCACGATCGCGCGAAGCCAAGGGTTCGAGATCGCCGCGCTCAGCTTTCGCTACGGACAACGCCATGACGCAGAGATCAGCGCGGCGCAGGCGATCGCGAAGCGCGCGGGCGTGGGTCGCCACGTGATCGCGGACATCGATCTGCGCGTGTTCGGCGCCTCCGCGCTCACCAGCGATCTCGCCGTGCCCAAGGGGCGATCCGCATCCGAGATCGCGCAGGGAATTCCCATCACGTACGTTCCCGCACGCAACACGATCTTTCTGTCGTACGCGCTGGCGCTGGCAGAGGTGAGCAACTCGCGCGACATCTTCCTGGGCGTGAACGCCCTCGACTACAGCGGCTATCCCGATTGTCGTCCCGAGTACATCCAGGCATTCGAGCGTATGGCGAATCTCGCGACGAAGGCCGGAGTCGAAGGGCATCATCTCACCATCCATGCGCCACTCATGCAGCTGACCAAAGGTGAGATCATCGCACGCGGCCGCACGCTCGGCGTGGACTACGCGCTCACACTGTCGTGCTACGATCCAGACGCCAGCGGTGCGGCGTGCGGGGAATGCGACGCGTGCCAGCTGCGGATGAAGGGTTTTTCGGAAGCAGGGATGCCCGATCCGGGGCGCTATCGCGAACGCGTGGGCACGACGTGACGTACGCGGTCAAGGAAATTTTCTTCACGCTGCAGGGCGAAGGCGCGAATACCGGCCGGCCGGCGGTATTCTGCCGGTTCTCGGGATGCAATCTGTGGACGGGACGCGAGGCGGATCGCGCGGACGCGACGTGCACCTTCTGCGATACCGATTTCGTCGGTGTCGACGGTCCGGGTGGCGGAAAGTTCGTGAGCGCTGAGGATCTCGCGTGTGCGGTGGCGGAGAAATGGCCGCCGAACGTGTCGGCGCGCGCGCGAAAGCTCGTCGTGTGCACCGGAGGGGAGCCGTTGCTGCAGATGGATGGGGACCTCGTGCGCGCGCTTCATGCGCATGCATTCGAGATCGCGATCGAGACGAACGGCACGCAGATGCCGCCGGACGGCATCGACTGGATCTGCGTGAGCCCGAAGGTGGGTGCACCGCTCGTGCTGACGAGTGGCAATGAGCTCAAGCTCGTGTATCCGCAGACGGGCGGAGAGCCTGAGCGTTACGCAGCTCTCGATTTCGAGCAATTCTTTCTGCAGCCAATGGACGGACCGGATCGCGAGCGCAACACGGAGCTCGCACTGTCCTATTGTCTCTCGCATCCGCAGTGGCGGTTGAGCATTCAGACGCACAAGCTGCTGGGGATTCCGTGATCGATACCGGGATGGACGGAACGACGGCGGGTCTCAACGCTGATGCGGGCGCCGAGATGGAGGTGTTCAAGAGCTTTACCCTCGAGGCTGCGCACCAGCTGCCCAACGTGCCGGATGACCATCCATGTGCGCGTGTGCACGGCCATTCGTTCGTGATCGAGCTCTGGGTGAGCGGCTTCGTGGGCGCGCGTAGTGGATGGGTGATCGACTTTGCTGACATCATGGACGCGTTTCGCCCGCTGCACGAGCAGCTCGATCACCGGCTGCTCAACGATATCGATGGACTCGCAAATCCGACCAGCGAGAATCTCGCGATCTGGATTTGGGAGCGGGTGTCGACATCGCTGCGGGGATTGTCGAAGATCGTCGTCCGCGAGACGAGTACGTCGGGATGCGTGTACAGGGGGCCGAGGGGCCGATGAGCTTTTACGTGGAGCGCGAACGATAATGCCGGCTGCAGAACTGCTCGAGACGTTTCCCAATCCATATCCGGGGCGCGAGTACGAAGTGCGCCTCGAGTGCAACGAGTTCACCTCGATGTGCCCGCTGGGCGGCATCGAAAGCGACGCATCGGAGCTCGCGCTGCTCAAGGGGGGCGCGCCGGACTTCGGCATCATTCGCATCGCGTACGTACCGGACGCAAACTGCGTGGAGCTCAAATCGCTCAAGCTCTATCTCTGGAGCTTTCGGAACGATGGAATTTTCTACGAGCGCGCCGTGAACCGGATTCTCGACGATCTTGCGGCAGCGGTGAAGCCGCGCTGGATGGAGGTCGTGGGAGACTTCAACGTGCGCGGCGGCATCAAGAGCGTGATCGTTGCACGGCATGGTGTGCGTACGAGCGCGTGAGTCGCGCTAGTACTTCCAGTTTCGCGTCTTCCCTTCTGCAATCCACTCGACGGCTTGGGCAACGCGCTTCGATTTCGTCTCCTCGCGCTTCGCCTCGCTGATCCAGTCACAGTACTCGCGACGGTGGCCGCGCGGAAACTTTGCGAACACGCTCGCAGCCTTCTTGTTCTTCGCGAGTGCGGCCGCGAGCTCTTTCGGCACCTTTGCCTCGGGCTTCATGGTCTTCGGCCGCTTGACGGTCACCCCGGCGTCGTTGAGCGCCATAGCCGCCTTGATGTACCCCGTGAACATCTTCTTGCTCGGCAGCTCCTTCACCGAGGTGATGCGGCCGAAACTCCCGCGCGACTTGTCGCCGTTGGGCGGCACGCCCTCGATGAGCGATGCCTTCCAGAAGATGAGTGAGCAATGCTCCTTGAAGGCGGCCATCGCGCACATCATCTGACCCTTGTAGTCGAAGAAGGGCGAGCTCCACTTGATCGTCTCGACCACGTCCGGGCAGACCTCGTGCACCATCTCGCGCACGCGCACGAGAATGGGCTTCGCGAAGTCGTTCGACTTCTGGATGTACGCGTCGACGCGCGGGTCGGTCGTAGGCATGGGAGGCTCCTCGTTCTTGCTCGGGAGCATGATGCTACGCCCGTCGAAGCGACTCGTCAACGATCAGGCGAGCGCACGAGTCATCGATGCATGAAACGCCCGACAAAGAGATCGGGCGTATCACGTTCTCACACGAGCCTGCTACGTCTGCTACTTGAGCTTGAAGTACGCGGTCAGCGCGCTGCCGTCGAGCGCCGTCATGGTCACCTTGTAACATGTGCCGGGTGACTTCGGCGTCGCCCAGTTCTGAATGAACTGCTGACCGGAGGTATCGTACCTGAGAACCGTGCCTCCGGTGCTCACGATCTCGATGTCGTCCGTCGCGGCGGCGGTGCACACATACGGCGAGGCGGTGAACGACTTCACCGCGCCGACATCCGTGCGCTCGTTGGTGTTGGCCTGGGTCGACTGATAGATGTTGAACTTCATCGGCACCGTCGAGCCGCCCTTGACCGTGTTGTAGATCATTCCACCGGCGTTCATGTCGACGGGCTGGTAGAATCCCGCAAGCGTCCATGCGAGGATCGACAGCTTCGCCGGAACATAGGCGATGGCGTAGTTGGTCGAGGTGAGGCCCGATGCCGTGTTGGTGTAGCTCCCGACGAGCGTCGTTGCGCCCTGGCTGAAGCTCAACGGTCCTCCCAGCACTGATGGATTCTCACCGAGCACGAATCCCGAGTAGCCGACATCCGTTGTGGTGACCGGGTTCGTGTTGAACGGGTATGGCAGCCCATCGAATACCTTCTGCCTGTCCACACCGGTGACGGTCAGAGGCGCCGGGGTTACGGTGAGATGACCGGGCATGTAGGAGATGCTGTAGTTGGTGGA
>DASXQD010000055.1:0-8300 GCA_036493195.1 Gemmatimonadaceae bacterium
GGTCCCAGCCGTTGGGAACGACGTGCGCTCTCTGCCGGTCCAGCTCCGGAAAGACACTCAGTTGATGATGCAGGAACGACTCCGTCGCAAACAACACTGCATCCGCCTCTGCGAGGCAGCGCCGCTCCCAACTCAGGTCGCCGCTGTTCTTGGTCACGAACTCGAACGGACACTCGGTCCACTCGTCTCGATAGTCGAGCACGAAGGGCACATCGAAGTGGCGTGCCACGAATCGCGCAGCCACGAACGTGAAAAATGGAGGGCCCGATGCGAGGACGACATCAGGCGGATCCGTTCTGAGCGCGTCGATCGCGTAGGCAGCGTGCGCAAGCGCGTTGGTGAATCCGCCATCGATACGGGGAAAAAACCGGTAGGATGGCTCGCGTGAAGATGTCGGAATGGCGTGAATCGTTACCAGCGACGGCACGCGCGACAGCAGCTCATTGCCGGGCCGATTTTCCGGCTCGGCCTCGGGCTCATCGAAGGCGTCGATGCGCCAGCCGTGTTTCGCGCCATACTGCACGAACGACAGAGGCCGATGGACGCCCGCACCGGCGTGCGGTGGCATCGGGGCGAAGAGCGCGAGATGACGACTGTCGCTGCCGCGATGATTCCCGTCGCGCCCGCGTGCAAGCCGGCGCAATGACGGATGCTCCAGGCTGAGCAGGCTCACACCACTGAAGGCGGTGTCGAGCAGTGTTCGGAGGAGTCTCACTGTTCTCGATGCGTCGTACCGTTGTGACGAACGCGTGCAGTTTCGAGCAGCAAACTGATGCGAAGAAAAATGAAGAGAAATTTACGACGAAGCCCACCCGGTTTGGGATGGGTCCGTTGTCTGGTCTCGAATGTTCGACGCGCGAGAGAAAGGAAGAGATGTGAAGTCGATCGTCCGGTAAGGTATGTTGCAGTACACTTTCACCCACGCATTCCATTACACGACACATCGCAGTCTCATTCACGTGCGCCGGTGCACTGATCGCATCGCTGATCGCCGGTCCATTGTGCGCTTCGGCGCAGGCGCGCGCTCCGGGCGTAGCGAGCTCTCGCGGCGAGGACCCTTCACCGGGCCTCCGGCCACCCGCTTCCATGGAGGAGGTCGCAATCCAGAGCCATGGCTCGCGAATGAACGGCATCGTTTATCTCGCCGCCGGCGCGGGGAACCATCCGCTCGTGATCTTTTTCCACGGATATCCTGGCAACGAGCGGAATCTCGATCTTGCGCAGGCGGTGCGGCGTGCCGGATACCAGGCGCTGTATATCGACTTCCGCGGCATGTGGGGCTCAGGCGGAACATTCTCTTTCGCCAACGGCCTCGAGGATGCCAGCACGATACTCGCATGGGCACGCACGCCAGCGATAGCAGCGAAGTATCACTTCGATACGCGCCGCATCGCCGTCGTGGGGCACAGCTTCGGCGGATGGCTCGCGCTCATGACAGCCGCGCACGAGCCGCGCTCTACGTGCATTGTGGGAATCGCTGCCTGGAATATCGGGCTGGCCGCGCAGCGCTTCGTGCAGCATCCCGACGAACGCATTTCCAATCGCGACTACTTTCGTGTGACCACCGCTCCGGGGGCTCCGGTGCACGCGGGCGATCTGCTGAGCGAGATGACCATGCACGCTCGCGATTACGACTACTTTGGGCAGGCGCCCTCGTTCGGCGATCGCGCCGTGCTCCTCGTTGGCGCAACGCGCGACTCGCCCGACGAGGACGTCGAGGTCCATCAGCACATGGGCGCCGCACTCCGAAACGCAGGCGGCACGCACGTGACGGTGAAGCAGTTCGAGGACGATCACCCGTTCTCCAATCACCGCCTCGCTCTCGCCGACCTCCTCACGAGCTGGCTCAACACGGATTGCGCGCGCACTTGGTGATGGGCTGCGCAAGACATTCCTGAGCAGCTCACGAGGACGAAAAAGGGCCACCCGCGAGAGTGACCCTCTTTCGTAAGCCTCCATCTCTGCAACTACTTATCTCTTACTCCCGAGGAGGGACTCGAACCCCCGACCCGGTGATTAACAGTCACCTGCTCTACCACCTGAGCTACTCGGGAACAGCAACGCATTTTACCCGATCTGCGCAGCACGGTCAAGCGGACGCCATTGCGCACGTGTGCTACGCATTCCGCGCGTGCGCGCACATCATGAGTCGAAGCGCGCACTCCACCGCTCCGCGACGGTGTCGTCGAAGAGCTCCCTGGCGGCCATGACTGCGATCGCCTTGAGCGGATTGTCCACGAGCTCGCTCATCTCCTGAATCTTTCTCGCTCCAGTGAGGATCTGGTTGGCGAGCTCGATTCCCTTCTGTGTCTCGAGCCCCAGTGTCGTCCCGCGCGCGAGCACCGCCGACTGAATCGTGGTCAGTGAATCCACCGTCAGCATTGCACGCGCGGCTTCGATTGCCTTCAGAAAGCGCACGATGCCCCAGATGATGAACTCCTGGTGCGTGGCGTCCGTGTCCACGACGCACTTTCGCGTCCACAGGAAAGAGGTATCGCGCATGGACACGACGACTGGAAGGAACAGCTCGAACTCGCCGGTGAGTCGATTCGCCGGGTGCGATCGAAAGAGGAGACGGTAGGTGGTGAGATGGAGCTGCCCGCCTATGGCCTCCTTGTTCTTCATTCCTATGGTCCACATGAGATCGTCCGCGAAAAAACGGGACAGATCGTAGTCTGCCGGCCTGATGATGGCGTTCGCGAACTTGCTCTCGAGCAGGCGCTCGCCCTGCAGCAGATCCGAATCGTGAAATCTCATGGAGCCGATGCTAGCCGATGCGCGCGGCGCGGTCCAGCGCGGCGTGCTCCGCTGCGCTCTCGCGCATCCGCCTCGACGCGAGCTGCACGTCGCTCCCATTCTCCGGCTGCATGTGCAGCAGTGGCCGCAGCCAGCGTCCCGTGTGCGAGCCCTCGACCAGTGCGATCTCCTCGGGACGGCCCATCGCCACGAGCTCGCCGCCTGCGTCGCCTGCTTCCGGTCCGAGATCGATCACCCAGTCCGCGAGCTTGATCACGTCCAGATTGTGCTCGATGATCACGAGCGTGTGTCCCTGGTCGACGAGCCTCTCGAACACGCGTGCGAGCTTGCGTATGTCCTCGAGGTGCAAGCCGGTAGTCGGCTCATCCATCACGTAGAGCTTTCTCGTTTTCGTCTTTCCCGCGTTCGACAGCTCGCGCGCGATCTTCACGCGCTGCGCCTCGCCGCCCGATAACGTGGGTGCGGGTTGCCCGAGCTTCAAATAGCCCAAGCCGACCTGCTGCAGCTGCCACAGCGCCTGGCCGAGCTTCTCCTCGCGCGGAAAGAACCTGATCGCCTGATCGATGGTCATCTCGAGCACGTCGTAAATGCTCTTGCCGCGCACCTTTACCTCGAGCACGTCGTTCTTGAAGCGCTTGCCGCCGCATACGTCGCAGGGCACGAACACGTCCGCCATGAACACCATCTCGACCTGCAGGTAGCCCGCGCCCTCGCAGCTCTCGCAGCGGCCGCCTTTCACGTTGAAGCTGAAGTGGCCCGCGCCGTAGCGCTTCTGCCGCGCGAGCGGCTGGTCCGCGAAGATGCGGCGGATCTCGTCGAACGCCTTCACGTACGTCACGGGATTCGAGCGCGGCGACTTGCCGATCGGGCTCTGATCGATGCACACCACATCGGCGAGCGGCTCCCAGCCCGTGATGCCGTCGAAGCCGCCCACGCGCTCGCCGAGATGCCGCTTCGCCGTGTGCTCACCCGTGAGCCGCGTCTCGAGCGCGCGCAGCAGCACATCGTGCACGAGCGTGCTCTTGCCCGATCCCGAGACTCCAGTCACGACCGTGAGCGCGCCGAGCGGAATGCGGACATCGACGCCGCGCAGATTGTGCTCGCGCGCGCCCGTGAGCGTCAGCCAGCGCGGCCCCAGCGTTCGCCGCTTCTCGGGCAGCGGGATCTCCCGCTCGCCACTCAGATATGCGCCCGTGAGTGGGCTCTCGCTCGCGCGCGACAGCGGGCCCTCGAACACAATGTGGCCGCCCTGCTCGCCGCTGCCCGGTCCGAGCTCCACCATGTGATCCGCGCGCCGAATCGCCTCGAGATCGTGCTCGACCACGAGCACCGTGTTGCCTCCGTCGCGCAGGCGATGGAGCAGCGAGAGCAGCCGGTCCACGTCGCGCGGGTGGAGTCCGATCGATGGCTCATCGAGTACGTAGAGCGTGTCCACGAGCTTCGAGCCAAGCGAGTTCGCGAGCCCGATGCGCTGCGCCTCCCCGCCGGACAGCGTGCGTGTCGCACGATTCAGCGTGAGATAACCGAGGCCGACATCGAGCAGAAAGCGCGAGCGGCTGCGCGCCTCGCCGAGGATGTTGGCCGCGATCTGTTGCTCGTAGTCGGAGATCGCGAGCGTCTCGAGCCACGGGACGAGACGCTCGATCGGCATGTCGCTCGCGTCCGCGATCGTGCGGCCTGCGATGCGCACCTGCAGCGCCTCACTCTGGAGCTTGGCGCCATGACAGGTGGGACAGTCCTGTGCGGTTTGATACTGGCGCAGAAAAATCCGGATGTACTGCTTGTAGCGCTTTGCCTCGAGCTCCTTGAGAAACACCATGATTCCGCGAAAGCCCTTCGTCTTCGCGTACATGAGCTGATAGCGATCCGCGAGGGGGATCTCCTGCCACGGTGCATCCATCGAAATCTTGTTCTTTTTCGCATACTCGGCCAGCGCGCGCCGCTTGCCGTCGTAGCGCGGTTTGGTCCAAGGATCGATTGCGCCTTCACGCAGCGAGCGGTCGGCGTAGGGGACGATCAGCGCCTCGTCGTACTCGAGCACTGCGCCGAATCCGTTGCACGTCGGGCACGCGCCGCGCGGGTTGTTGAACGAGAAGAGCTGAGGTGTGGGCGTCGGCGCGCGGGTGCCGTCGTACGGGCACTCGAAGCGCTCGGTGTACATGAGTCGCGACACCGGCGTCGAGTCGTCGCTCTGCGTGCCCGAGCCTGCGAGCGATGCCGGAATCGCGGTCGCGAGCAGCACGATCGCGTCGCCATCGCCCTCGCGGAACGCCGTGCCCACCGCGTCCGCGAGCCGTTGCCGGCTCTCGGGCGCCGCGCTCAGCCGATCGACCACCACCAGCAGCTCGGCCGCTTTCGTGACATCGGTGCCGGCTGGCAGCTCGTCGAGGTGCACGAGTGAGCCCTCGATCACCACGCGCAGAAATCCCTGCGCGCGGAGATTCTCGACGACGACATCGTGCGTGACGAGATCGCTCAGTCGGAGCGGAAAAGCCACAGAGAATCGCGTTCCCGCGGGCAGCGCCAGGACCTCCTCGGTGACGGACTGCACCGTGTCGCGCTTCATCTCGCGCCCGCACACCGGACAGAAGGTGTGGCCCACCCGTGCCCAGAGCAGTCTCAGGAAGTCGTAGATCTCGGTCGCCGTGCCGACCGTCGACCGGGACGTTTTCGTGGGGTTCGACTGCTCGATCGCCACCGCCGGCGAGAGCCCATCAATGAAGTCGACGCTCGGCTTCTCCATACGCTCGAGAAATTGCCGCGCATACGCCGACAGCGACTCCACATACCTCCGCTGCCCCTCGGCGTAGATCGTGTCGAAGGCGAGCGAGGACTTGCCCGAGCCCGACGGGCCGGTGACCACCGTGTAGCTGCGGCGCGGAATCTCGAGGTCGAAGCCCTTGAGGTTATGCTGGCGTGCGCCGCGCACCACGATGTGAGACTTCATCGCCGAAATCTAACGCTTGCGGTGTCCGTTCGGGCTATGCGCCCCTGCGCAATCGTGCGACGAGGCGGCCCAGCAGCAGCAGGACGATGGCGCCGAGTGTTGCGAGGGAGATCGATCGAATGCTGAAGCCTGTGGCGCTGACCGCGCCCCAGCCCAATCGGGCGCCCATCCAGCCGCCGAGCAGTGCGCCGACGATGCCGAGTGCGATGGTGATGAGACAGCCGGCGGGGTCGCGACCCGGCATCAGGAACTTCGAGAGAGAACCTGCGATCAGTCCGAGAACGATCCAGTGAAGCCAGAGAGGCATGCTGGAACGTAATGCGGTTCGTGCCGCTCATGCTTGCCGGGCTATCGGGCGGGGCGTAGTTTCGTCACACTGCGAGCCGGCCTTTGTCACGCCTGGTACCATTTCTGCTTTCGTCACCTTACCGCACTTCCCGTCCGCCTTTCTATCTTAATGCCCTATATACAGTTGGATGGTCAGCAATATCCGCTGATCGCGGGCGAGAATGCGGTGGGAGGGAGCGAGGGAGCGCGAGTCCGTTTGGCGGGGAATGAAAATGGTGGTGTGCTCGCCACGCTCGATGTCGGTGCGGATGGCTCGACCGTCGTGCGACGCCTGGACGGGAACGTGACCGTCAACGGCGTCTCGCTCGGCGCGGAACCGGCTCCACTGCTTCATGGCGACAAGATCGACATCGCTGGCAGGGAGCTTTTTTTTGGCGACGATCGTCGCGCTGGAAACACGCAATTCGTGCAGCCCGTACGCTTACCAGAGAGCGTTTCGCACGCGGCTGGGAAGCCGACGGCGGCAACGGGAGGACGGGTGATCTCGCTGGTGGACGGGCGCGAGTACGTGATTCCTGCGGAGGGAGTGGTGTTCGGCCGCGATCCGTCGTGTGACATCGTCGTCGGGTCGACCGAAGTTTCGCGCAGGCACGCCTCGCTCATTCCCTCTCCCGAGGGCTACCTTCTTCGGGACTCGAGCACGAACGGAGTGCTCGTGAATGGGGAGCCGGCGAGCTCTCCGTTGCTGATGGGCAGGGGCGATGTGCTCACGATCGGCGACGAGCAGTTCCGATTCCACGCTGACAGTGCGCCGCCGCCGCGGGTGGCGCTGGCGACGCTCGAAGTCATCAGCTCGGGATTGTTGAAGGGAACGATCATGGAGGTACGGTTGCCGCTAGTCCATGTTGGACGCGGTGCCCACAACGACATTATCGTTTCCGACGAGAGCGTCTCCGAATCGCATGCGAAGTTGCAGCGGCGTGAAGATGGATGGTACGTGGTGGACATGGGTTCGACGAACGGCACGTATGTTGGAGGGCGGCGGATCGAAGCCGAGGCGCCGCTGATTGGCGCGCCGGACGTGCGTTTTGGTGGTGTCAAGTTCATCTTTCGTGTGCCTGAGGGAGCGGGGGCCGGGAACGCCGGTCAGACTCGTGCGATTGCGGCGTTGAAGGTCGATGCTGGGAGGACCACCGCGGAGGTGAAAACTCCGGCGGTGTCGCAGTCGGGGCAGCGCGCGGCGCCGCAGGCGGTGCGCGCGGCTCCGGCAAAAAAGTCGTCGCGCTGGCTTCCCATGCTCGTGTGGCTCGCAGTGCTGATTCTGGTCGCGGCCGGTGTATTCATTCTGATTAAAGGTCACTAGTGCAGCTCGAGGTCGGTCAGGGAACGCACACGGGGATGGTCCGCTCCGGGAACGAGGACAGCTTTTTCGCTGACCCTCCGGCAGGACTGTTCGTCGTCGCCGATGGAATGGGCGGGCATGCTGCGGGCGAGATCGCGAGCGACATGGCGGTGCGGATCGTATCGGATGAGCTGCGAGTCGTGCGCGACATCACGAGTGAAGATGTGCCGGGCAAGGTATCGGACGCGTTGAAGCGCGCGAATCAGGAGATCTACGAGCGCACGCTGACGGAGGTCGACAAGCAGGGCATGGGCACGACTGCTTCGGTGCTCATAGTCGGCCAGGACCGGTATCTCATCGGACAGGTCGGCGATTCGCGCATCTACCTTCTGCGCGACGGAAAGCTGACGCAGCTCACGAAGGACCACTCGTACGTGCAGGAGCAGGTGGACGCGGGATTTCTGACGCCGGAGCAGGCGCGCTACCACCCGTACAGCAACGTGATCACGCGCTGCGTGGGGGCGGGCTCGGACGTGGAGCCGGACACGTATCGTGGTGAGCTGAAGCGCGGCGACACGTTTCTGGTCGCGAGCGATGGGCTGACGGGGATGGTGGACGACCGGCGGCTGCACCATCTGCTGTCGTCGCGCGCGACGGCGCAGCGCGTGGTCGAGGCGCTCATCTCGGAGGCGAACGGGCGCGGAGGGCTCGACAACATCACGGCGATCGTGGTGCGGATCATCGCGACGGACGCGGATCTGGCGGCTCAGAAGTCGGGAGTGGCCGCGGCGTCGTAGAATGGCCGACGAGACGGTGGGCTCGCTCGCCGAGCTGTATTTGGGGAACCTGCTGTACGCGCTGGAGCTGGCGGCTTTGGGGCTGGAGCAGCAGGAGAAGCCCCTGGACGCGGCGTTCTATCGGGGAATAGCGAGGAAGCTGGCGGAGGCGCGGGGGCGGGAGGTTGGG
>DASXQD010000056.1:0-3041 GCA_036493195.1 Gemmatimonadaceae bacterium
GCCGCCCAGGCGGCCGAGTCGGCGCTGGGTGAAGGGGCGATCATTCCGCAGCTGCACAAGAATCTGGGCGATTACTTCTATCGCGCGCTCAGATACGAGGAGGCGCTCGAGCAATACCAGCGCGCGATCAAGATCAACCCCGCGCTCGGAGACGACGTCTATTTCAAGCTCGGCAACATCCGCTTCAAGTGGCAGCAGAAGGAGCAGGCGCTCGCCTACTGGGAGCGCTCGCTCGCGCTGAATCCGGCGAACGGAATTCTGCGCACCAATCTCGAGCTCGCACGCACGCAGGCGTGATGACGTCTCCCCAGCTCGACGACGACGGCTACGCCGCACTCACCGAGAAGATCACGCGGGAGCGCGGGTTCGGCTGCGCGAGCTACAAGGAAAAGTGCGTGCGGCGCCGCATCGCCGTGCGCATGCGCGCGCGCGGCGTGAACACCTTCGCCGAGTACGCCCAGGTGCTCGATCGCGATCGCCACGAGTACGATCTGCTCCTGGACGCACTCACGATCAACGTCACCAAGTTCTTTCGCAATCCGGAGACGTTCGCGGCGATCGATCGCGAGATCGTTCCGGCGATGTACGCGCGCGTCGAGCCACAGCTTCGCATCTGGAGCGCGGGCTGCGCATCGGGGGAGGAGTCATACTCATTGGCAATGCTGATGCATCGCTATGCGATCGCCCGGGGCAAGCGCTTCGAGCGCGTCGATGTGCTCGGCACCGACCTCGATGGCGCGAGCCTGGCCGCCGCCGAGCGCGCGGTGTACCTCGAGCCAACGCTCGCCGACACGCCGGCGGAGCTCCGACAGATGTACTTCGCCATGCAGCCGCCATATCGCATTTCGCGCGACGTGCGCGCGCGCGTGCAGTTCCGCCGCCACGACCTCCTGCGCGAGCCATTTCCCGAGTCGCAGCATCTCATCGTCTGTCGCAACGTCATCATCTACTTCGATCGGTCCACGCAGGAGGAGCTCTTCGAGCGCTTTGCCGCCGCGCTGCTGCCGGGTGGCTTCCTCGTCCTCGGCCGAGTCGAGACGCTGTTCGGGCCGGCTCGCACGATGTTCGCGCCGGTGGACGGCCGCGAGCGTCTCTTTCGGCGCACATGAAGGAGATCTCGGTGCGCGTTGCCGATGCCGCCGTCGGCCAGGGTGATGTGCTTCTGTCCACGCTCGGGCTGGGCTCGTGCATCGCGATCGCGCTGTACGATCGCCAATCGCGCGTGGCGGGACTCGCGCACATCCTCCTGCCGAGCGAGGCCCTCGCGCGAGATCGCGTAAACCGCGCGAAGTTCGCACAGACGGCGGTGCCGCTGCTCCTCGAGCGGATGCGCGCGATCGGCGCGCGCGATGCGAACATCGTTGCCAAGCTCGCCGGCGGCGCGAGCATGTTCACGTCGCTCCTCACGCAGGGAGGCCCGCCGATCGGCGAGCGCAATCTCATTGCGACGCGCATCGCGCTCGCGAGCCACGGCATTCGCGTCATGGCGGAGGACGTGGGCGGCGGCCACGGGCGCAGCGTCTTCCTGCATGGATGCGATGGCCGAGTCGAGGTGAAATCGATGGGGAAGGGCTGTGTCATCCTCTAGCCGCCAACCGTCAGTGCTCGTCGTCGACGACAGCGCCTTCATGCGCAAGCTCGTGACGGAGCTCATCGAAGGCTCGAGCGAATTCCGCGTGATCGGTACCGCCCGACATGGGCTCGATGCGCTTCAGAAGGTGCAGACGCTGCACCCGGACATCGTCACCCTCGACATCGAGATGCCGGAGCTCGACGGGCTCGGCGCACTCGAGCGCATCATGCGCGAGTCGCCTCGCCCCGTGGTGATGCTCACCGCCGCATCGGGCGCGGGTGACGAGATGGCACTGCGTGCGCTGGAGCGCGGCGCGGTGGAATTCGTGCGCAAGCCGTCGGGGCCGATCAGCCTCGACCTGGCGACCATACGAGATGAGCTGCTCACCGCACTCCGCGCCGCGGCCCAGGTGAATCTGTCGAGCGTACGCGGTTCCGCGCTGGAGTCGTCGCGCGCTGACACCTCCGTCGCCGGCGGCTTGAATGCGACGCGCTGCGTCATCGCGATCGCGGCGTCCACCGGCGGTCCGCGCGCGCTCGCCGAGCTCGTGCCGGCGCTGCCCGCGCGGCTCGATGCCTCGGTGCTCATCGTGCAGCACATGCCACCCGGATTCACGAGCACGCTGGCCGAGCGGCTGGATGGCCTGAGCGCGTTGGCCGTGAGTGAGGCGGTGCACGGCGAGACCATCGAGTCGGGGCGCGTCTACATCGCGCCGGGCGGACGGCACATGCGCCTGCAGAGCGTGGGACAGGCGCGTGTGATCATGCTGGACGATTCGCCGCCGGTTTGGGGTGTGCGACCCTCGGCGGATCCACTCTTTCGCTCTGTGGCCGAGAGCGCGGGTGCGGCAGCCATAGGCGTGGTGCTGACGGGCATGGGGCGCGACGGAGCGGCCGGGCTGCGCGCGATTCGCGACGCGGGCGGGGCGGGCATCGCGCAGGATCGCGAGAGCTCCATCATCTATGGGATGCCGCAGGCGGCGTACGCGGCGGGCGGTGCGACGACCGTGCTTCCGCTGGCGGAGATCGCGCCCGCGCTCGCAACCATGGTGCGCGTGGGCTTCGATGTGACCGCGAACGGAGGCGACCGGTCCATCTACGGGGGGAGGAGCAGCCAATGAGCGCCAGTTTCGAGGGACAGAATGCGGGCGGGGCACCGCTCACGGAGCTGCTCCTCATGCGTCACGGCGTCGAGTATTTCGCGCTCGTGCTGACGGCGGCAACGGAGGCACTCGAGCTACCGGCACTCACGCGAATTCCGGAGGCCCCGGCGTACCTGCTTGGCATGCTGACGGATCGCGGCGCCGGAATTCCGGTGTTCGCCGGCAGCCGCATCCTCGAGGTAGAAGGGCTCGGCGAGAGCGACGACGTGCTCGTGATCGTGCGCGACGGCGAGCGGCAGGTCGGTCTGGTGGTCGATGAAGTCGAGGACGTGATCATGGCGGACGTGACGACGATGCAACAGCCAA
>DASXQD010000057.1:0-18862 GCA_036493195.1 Gemmatimonadaceae bacterium
CGAGCGGTTTGGCCTCGAGCCGCCGCGGCCGGCGCTGCGCCTCGCGGCCCCGTGAAATCAGGCCCGCGCGCTCCAGCACCTGCAGGTGCTTGGAGATCGCGGGCTGGCTCATGGCGAACGGTCTCGCGAGCTCGGCCACCGATGCCTCGCCCGAGGCGAGCCGGGCGAGGATCGCGCGGCGCGTGGGGTCGGCGAGGGCGGCGAAGGTGGCGTCGAGCCGTGCGGGCGAAAGGCTTCCATAACCGTGTGGTTGCATAACTCAGAGGTTATATCATCGACGCGCGGCCGTCAACCCCCTCTTTTCCAGGCTCCACGCACGCGTGTGCAAGTCCGCGCCCGACCGACGTCTCCTTCTCGACCCAGAGGAGACTACCCATGCGCGCCCCGGTCCTGTTCGCTCTGCACCTCGCCTTTCCCGCCGCACTGCTCGCCCAGGGATGGATCATTCCCCGTCCACCGATTCGGCCGCCCGTGTGCTTCGACCGGTGCATCGCGCCGCCAGTCGCGCTCGAGCGCACCTCGAGCAACGTGCGCGCGACGCTCGCCGATCACGTGCTCCGCTACGAAGTCGAAGAGACGTTTCGCAATCGCGGTGGCACCGTGCAGGAGGCGGACTACATGTATCCGCTGCCCGCCGGCGCCGCGTTTCAGGAGCTGCAGCTCTCGATCAACGGGCAGCTCGTGAGCGGCGAGATCATGGATGCGGGGCGCGCGCGCTCCACGTACGAGGAGATCGTGCGACGCCAGCGCGATCCCGCACTAGTCGAGTGGATGGGCTACGGTCTGCTGCGCGCGCGCATCTTTCCCATCAACCCCGGCGAAGAGAAGCGTGTCGTGCTTCGCTTCCAGGTGATCGCGCCGCGCGAGGGCGACGCGATTCGCGTCGATTATCAGCGCGGCAGCGGGCGCACGCTCGTGGCCTCGAGCTCGGACACGCACGATGCGCGCGAATCGTCGTTCACGCTGCGCTATCCGAAGAGCGGACGGTGCAACGCGTACTCGCCGACGCAGGAGCTGCAGTCGCGCTCGAGCTCCGGCTCGGAGTGCGTGGTGGACGTGGGCGGCGAAGGGGCCGCGGTGACGATCCTCATCCCTGCGCCGCGCACGGATCGCGCGGCGATCTCCGTGCTCGCGAATGCGCCGGGCTCCGAGGATGGCTTCGCGCTCATTACGCTCACCCCGCCTTCTCGCGAGACGGCGACGGTGCCGCGCGACATCACCTTCGTGCTCGATGTGTCCGGCTCGATGAGCGGGCGCAAGATCGAGCAGGCGCGCGCGGCCGGGAAGCAGTTGCTCGGCACACTCACCCGCGACGATCGCTTTCGCATGATCGACTTCTCGAGCGATGTCCGCACGTTTCGCGATGATTTCGTCGACGCGACGCCCGCGAACATCGCAGCTGCAACGCGTTATCTGAGCGAGCTCCAGGCGAACGGCGGCACGAACATCGACGGCGCGCTCGATCTCGCGCTCGCACCTCCACGCTCGCGCGAGGGCGACGACGATGAATATGCGCACCGCTCATCGCGCGGAGCCGCGGGCCGCCTGTCGCTCGTGCTCTTCGTCACCGACGGCGAGCCGACGATCGGCGAGCGCGATCCCGCCGCGATCGCCGCGCACGCGGCCCGACTGCGCGGATCGCAGCGCGTCTTCACCTTTGGGCTCGGGGCCGACGTGAATGCGCAGCTCATCGAGCAGCTGGCGCTCGAGGGACACGGCACCGCGCAGTTCGTGCGCCCCGACGAGGATGTCGAGCGCGCGGTGGGGCTCGTCGCGTCGCGACTCACCAGCCCGATCGCGAGCGATCTCCGCGTGACCGTGCAGTGCGGCGGAAACGACGCAGGCGAATGTGTGCACCTCGTGCATGCGCTTCCCGAAGGGCCGATCGATCTCTTCGCCGGTCAGGATCTCGTGCTGCTCTCACGCTACAGCGGGAGCGGGCGCGCGCGCCTCGCGTTCGATGGTCACAGCGCGACGGGCTCCGTGCATTGGGAAACGATGGTCGACTTTCCCGATCACGAGCGCGACAATGCGTTCGTGCCGAGGCTGTGGGCGACGCGCCGCATCGGCTGGTTGAGCGCCGCCCGCCGGCAGAACGGCCCATCGCCCGAAGTAGATGACGAGCTGCGCACGCTCGGCGAGCGCTATGGCATTCCGACGGAGCTCACGTCATATCTGGTGCAGGAACAACAGGTTGCGACGAATGGAGGGAGGCCGCTCGTCGATTCGAACATGCCCAGTGCTCTCGCGGCGCCCGCAGCCAAGTTCGAGGCAGCGAGAGCCGCGACCGAGCAGCGCGATGCGAAGTCGATCGGGTCGATGGACAAGCCCATGGTGCTGCAAGAGATCGTGGTCGCGCAGAGCGGCGATCCCGGCAGCTCGCTGGAAAAGGATCGTACCGACGCACTCAAACGTGCCGGCAATCGCATCTTCGCGCATCGCAATGACCGGTGGACGGACATCAGCTTCAAACCGGATACGAAGATCGTGAAGATCAAGCCATTCTCGCCGGCATACTTCGCGGTGCTCGATGCGATTCCGGATCTGCGAGCGGCGTTTGCGGTAGGAGACAAAGTGCTCGTGTCCGGAAAGCGCGTCGCGATCGAGGTCAGCGCCGATGGCGCCGAGTCGCTCGGCGATGCAGAGCTGCGCTCACTCAAGGAGCAGTGGTAGCCACGTGCACGACGTCGACCGCCTCTTCCGCGCCTACAACGAGATGCTCGTGCGGTATCTGACGCGCAGGCTCGGCGACCGCGATTGGGCGGAAGAGGTGGCGCAGGAGACGTTCGTGCGCGCGCTGCGCCAGGAGACGATGACCAACGAGCGAGCGTGGCTGTTCACCGTTGCCAACAATCTCGTGCGCGACGAGGCGCGCAAGGACTCGCGAAGACGCAGGCATCTCACGATGCTGTACGAGGAGGAAAAGGAGCGCACGGTCGAGCCGGAAGAGTCGGCGATGGAGCGTGCGCAGGATGCAGCGATGGCGCGCGCGGCCGTCGATGCCCTCGTGGAACGGGACCGGCTCGCGCTGTTGATGAAGGAAGAAGGGCTGGATTATTCGGAGATCGCATCGGCGCTCGGGATGTCCGTCGGGTCCATCGGAACGACGCTCGCCCGCGCCCGGCGGCGGCTCGTGGAACAGTACGAGCGGTTGCAGCAGGAGCAGCAGAGGAGGGAAGGCAATGCAGCATCTTGAGGAGGGAACGATCCACGCGTGGCTCGATGGCGAGCTCGCTCCGGCGGAGCGCGCCCAGGCGGAGGCGCACGTCGCCGCGTGCGCGGAATGCGCGGGGGCGGTGGCGGAGGCGCGCGGCTTCATCGCGGCATCGTCGCGGATCCTGACGGCGCTGGATTCGGTTCCCGGCGGAGTGCTTCCGGCGTCGACCGCGAGCGCGCCTGGCCCAGCCGTGCATCGCCGCTTCATGGCGTCTCGCGCCTGGATGGCCGTGGCCGCAGTGCTCGTGCTGAGCACCATCACCGTGGTTGCGACGCGACCGGGTGGCGATACAGTGCAGCGTCAGGTCGCCGCGGTGACTCGAGACCAGAAGTCGCTGCCGGCCAGCGCGGCACCGCTGGAGGAAAAGGCACTGGAATTGAAGCCGGATGTGAACCAGCGGGCCGCGAAATTCGACACCATCAAGACCGTGACGCCCGCGGCGCCCACCGCGTCGGCTAGCACGTCCGCCGCGGCACAGGCGGCGGGTGGTGCGGTCGCGAGGAACACTCCAGCCATGATGCAATCACGCGCAGCCGCTCCAGACGATGAGGCAAAGTCCGTGGATCAGAACGAGCGCTTGAAGTCGCGGCTCGAGGCCGAGCGGAAATCGACGCTGGTGCGGCCGCAGAGTGGCGAGCCGGGCGCGAGGGCGGCGATTGCGCCGCCGGCGAGCAACGCTGGTGAGCCCGGTGCAGCGAATCGGATGGCGGTTCGGTCCGCGGCGCCACTGGCGGACTCGGTCGACGAGAAAGACATGGCTGACAAGCGCGAGGCAGCCTTTTCCGTGAACGATTCGGCGAACGAGCTGCGTGCCGGGACGAGTGCTCGAGGCGTGACGATCACCGGTCGCGTCACGAACCAAGCCGGAGCGCCGCTCGCGTCGGCGAGTGTTGTGCTGGAGGGAACGCATATCGCTACGAGCACGCATGCCGACGGCAGTTACGCGCTCGACGTCCCTGCCGCGCGCGCGAATGGGCAGACGACATCGCTCGCCGTGCGTCTCATCGGCTACAAGACGGTTGCAGATTCGATTGCACTCGCCGATGCACCGATGACGCACGACTTCGTGCTCGCCTCGAATCCAGTGACGCTCAGCGAAGTCGTCGTCACGGGCGCGGGGGCAACGGCGCCTTCCAGAAAGCTCGGCGCCGTGACCGGCACCAATGCGTCACCGGTGGTTGTGTCGAGGAGCACGAGCACGGAATCGGGAGACTCGGTGCTGACCACCGTCTATGCGGTGACCAACGGGACGGTCACGCTCATCGAGCGCTCGTCGGCGCGCGATGCGCTTCGTCGTCAGAAGCCGGACGCGGGCTTCAGCGATCAGCTGATGGCCAAGGCGCGCGAGGACGATGCGCGCATCAACAGCATCACGTGGTCCGATTCGTCCGGCCGAACGCGCACCTTGCGGGGAGCGATTCCGCGCGAGGATCTCGAGCGCATCCGCACCGCGCTGTTCGGCGCTACACCGTAGCCGGCTCGATCTCCTCTTCCGTCTCGCTGTCGCTTACGTCGTCATCGCGGAGCGCGCGAAGCACCGTACCGCCCGCGGCGAGTGCGCCGAGCAGAATGAAGAGGTAGAAGGTGTAGAAGCGCCACCAGATGAGCGCAGCGCCGAAGATTCGCGCCGGTATCGAATGCTCGAGCGCCGCCTTGAATCCCACCTCGATGGCACCGCCACCGCCGGGAAGCGGCGAGACCGCGCTTCCCCACATCAGCGCGACGGGCCACAGCACGAGTGGCGCGAGCGGCACCTGCTTCTCACCCAGCGAGTAGACGATCGCGGGGAGGATCGCTATCCGCAGCCCGATGTGGAGGATCGATGCGAGCAGTGCGACCGCGGTCATGCCGAGGCGCATGTGCCGGATGCCGCCGATCGCCGTGCGCAGGGTGGCGAGCGCGCGCTGCACCTTTCGCCACCGGGCACCGCGCAGCTTGAGCCGCCGCGCCCACTTGGGCGGCGGTCCCGTGGTGCCGTACTTCGCGGAGAGAATCCACCCGAGGGCCCCCGTGCCGAGCACGAAGAGCGCGTACAGCCCAACGGCGCTGATCACACCGATCAGCGTGGAGCCGGCGTTTCGAAAGATGAAGTACAGCGCGACCGCAACGAGCGCGAGCGAGATCATCTCGAGGAAGAGCTCCGCGTAGATCACGAGGAGAATCTGCGCGGGACGCATCCCATCTTCCGTCATGATCAGATAGCGTGCCGGCTCGGCGCCCGACTTGTTCGGCGTGATCGCTGCGCCGAAGTCGCCGCCCGCGCTGGCGCGGAGGGCCAGGCGATAGGACATCGGGATGCGCATCGCGATCGCGCTCAGCCACACCTTGGCGCCGCGCGCCAGCAGTTCGGAGAGCGCGATGCACAGCAGCATGAGATGCGGGCCGAGATCCATCGAGACGGCGGCGTGCTGCCGCGGCCAGGATGAGATCACGATGTAGAGCGACACGCCGATCGCCGCCATGAACGAGACGATCGCGAAGATCCATCGCTTGGCGCTCACGGCTGACCAGTCAAGTCGCTACTCGCACTCCCATCGAACCACAATGGAGAGATCGGAGCCGTGTCGCTTTCCGAGTCCGATGCGCGAGAAATGACCCGCCGTGAGCGAGCCGGTGCGGCCGACGGGATCGGTGATCGTCGCCGTGCCGCGCCCGTCGCCATAGGTCTGACTGTGCAGCACGAACTGCAGATTCGAGATGCGCGAGCCCGCGTGCTTGCCGACCGCGCCGCTCTTCACCGGAATCGATCCCTCCGACGGCTTGATGATCTCGAACGAGAGCTGCGCATTGCGCGCAAACGCCTCCACCTTGGTCGTGGGCGAGCGATTGTCCCCGCCGTACGTGCATGCGGCGCGATCGCTCAGCTTTCCATCGAAGGTCTGCTTGCCGGTGACCGTCATGGAGATCGCGGTGCCCGCGGGCGCGCGCGAGATCGCCTGCGAGGCGGCGGTCGCCGCGGAATCGCTCATCGTATCCGGCTTGGCGGCGAGTTTCCTGTCCTTCGCACACGCGAGAGCAACGAGCACGGGGCCCAGCACGCGCACGGCGCGCGTGAGCGTCACTGCGCTGCCTTGCGCGGCGGAAGAGTGAGAATCTCGACGCGATCCTTGGTGAGCAGCGGCACCGCCACGTGCATGCGGCGTGTGTCGATGCCGATGTCCGCGGGCGAAGGAAGCTCGCGAATCGCGGTGCGCACGTTGCCATCGCGAATGGAGATCGTGGAGTCGGCCCAACTCGTGATCACGAGCCGCCTGTCGCTGAGAATCTCGACACCGTCGTATTGCCCGGAGCCATAGCCGATGATCACCGGCTGTGGCGTTCCCGGTCGCCACGCGAGAATCTGCGGCACCTTGTCGTACGGAACGACGATGAAGCGTTTGCCCGACGCGTCCCACGTGATGCCGTTGGGCCAGTGGAGCGAGTCGGATGCGAGCGCGATCGTCGCACGATGCGCGGCATCGATGCGGAAGATTCGGTCGCCGCCCGGCACGTGCGCCATGCCATCACCACTCGGCTTGAGCCCCGAGTCGGTCACGTAGATCGCGCCATCGCCGCCAACGCAGACATCGTTCAGAAACGTCGCGTGGAAGGAGGTGAGGTCCACGTTCGCGACCACCGCACCCGTGCGCACGTTGAAGGCACGCACCGCGTCGATGTCCGCGACCCAGAGCGTGTCGCCAACGAGGGCGAGCCCCTTGGGTGCATTGAGCGTCACGCCATCGCGGCCGCCGGCGATGAGCTGGAGCGAGTCGATCGCGCCGTCGGGCTTCATCCGCGAGATGAAGCCGTTGTTGTCCTTGGCGAGCGGACTGCCGTTGATGTTGGAGACGTAGAACACATCGGCGGCGGAATCGTAGCGCACCGATTCGGGCGTCTTGAAGCCGTTCACCAGGGCGGTGCGACCTGGAGCCGTGCTGTCGATCACGGGGCCGTGCGATGTCGCCTTCGGCGTGCCGGTGTCCCGCCCACATGCCGCGATCGCGGCCGCGAGCACGACCACCGTCGCGTGCGCGCGTTGACGTTTCCCTCCGAACATCATTCTCACACATCCACCTTGCCTGGAGTCGCCCGGAAGTAGTGGCGAACGCGCGCGGGAGTCAAGCGTCGCGCCGCAGTACAGCGACAGTACAACTGTTCAACGCGCGCACGCGTAATAACTTCACGTCATGCACGGATCCCGGCGCTTTCGAGCACGAACGCGCCCTCCTTTTCCACGATGTGAGAGGTAGCACACGATGAAATGCACCCGAACCGCAGCGAAGACATGGATCGCAGCGCTCTTTCTTGCGCTTCTCGCCACGACCGCCGGTGCGCAGGGCCACGCGCCGCGGGGCTATCTCTTCATAGTGGGAGGCGGACCGCAGTCGGATGCGATGGTCCAGCGGTTCGTCGAACTTGCGGGCGGGAAGAACGCGAAGATCGTCGTGTTCGCGATGGCCAGCTCCGACGGAAAGGCGAGCGGCGAGGAGAAGGCCGACGACCTGCGGAAGCTCGGTGCCGATGCGCATGCCTATTTCATTGACCATGATGAGGCCAACAGCGACTCGATGGAGCGCAACATGAAAGGCGTGACCGGCGTGTGGTTCGGGGGCGGCGACCAGGTGCTGCTCACCAAGGCGCTACTGGGCACGCGGGTCGAGAAGGCGATTCACGATCGTTACGAGGCGGGGGCAGTGGTGGGTGGAACGTCCGCGGGCGCGGCCGTGATGTCGAATCCGATGCTGACGGGTGAGGAGCGGCACCCGGGCGGTGTGCGCCCGCCGTCGGACACCACCCAGCATTACATGACGATCGCGCGCGACAATACCGAGCTCGTGCCGGGCTTCGGGATGATCAAGGGCGCGCTCATCGATCAGCACTTCCTGCGTCGCCGCCGGCACAATCGCTTCATCAGCGCCGTGCTCGATACGCCGGCGCATCTGGGCGTCGGCATCGATGAGTCGACCGCGCTCATCGTGCACCCGGACGGACACTGGAGCGTGATGGGCGAGAGCGCGGCGTCGATCTATGATGCGCGGCACGCGAAGATCACCCCGGCCGGCGCTCCAGTGCTCGGCGAATCCGGGCTAATATTGAGTGTGCTGCCATCGGGCAGCAGCTACTATCCCGCCACCGGCAAGGTGGTGCTTCCGCAGTGAGCGGAGGCAGTCCTCGACTCTCGCATCAATGACGACGACATCCGATCCCAAGCTCGATGCGCTGCGCTTTCCCGTGGGGCGCTTCGCTACGCCAAAAACGATCTCCGCGGCGGATCGCGCCCGCTACATCGAAGAGATCGCGGCGGCGCCCGCGGCGCTCCGCGCGGCGGTGAAGGGCATGAGCGAGGCGAAGCTGAACACGCCCTATCGCCCGGGCGGGTGGACGATCCGTCAGGTGGTGCATCACGTGCCGGACAGCCATCTGAATGCGTACGTCCGGATGAAGCTCGCGCTCACGGAAGATGAGCCACGCATCGCGACGTACATGGAGGATCGGTGGGCGGAGCTGCCGGACTCGCGCGACGTGCCGATCGAGACGTCGCTGGTGCTGCTCGAATCCGTGCAGGAACGATGGGTGGCGCTCATGCGCTCGATGACCGACGCGCAGTGGCAGCGCGCGTACATGCATCCGGAACAGGGGCGCTTTCCGCTCGATCGCCAGGCCGCGCTGTACGCGTGGCATGGCAAGCATCACGTGGCGCACATCACGCGCGCCACGTGACGCGACGGCGCGTTACGGAGCGCGCCGAGTGCCGCCGCGAATCAGACGAATGATGAAGATCAGAACGATCGCGCCGATGAAGGCGACGATGATCGTTCCCGCTATCCCGCCTCCGGCAGACACACCGAGAGCGGAAAAGAGCCAGCCGCCGATGAACGCGCCTACGATGCCGACGACGATGTCACCCAGGATGCCATAGCCGATACCGCCCACGACCAGCGACGCGAGCACGCCGGCAATCAGTCCGACTATGCACCACCAGAGAATGTAGGAACCACTCATGAAGAGCCTCCCGAAGGCTTGAGGGTAGCATTGCAGAGCAGGGCAACTCGCGTGCCCTTTGCACGAAGCTCGTGCGCACAGCGCTAGTCCGGAACGGCCATCCCCATGGCGTGATAGCCTTTATCCACGTACACGATACTTCCCGTGACGCCGCTCGCAAGCGGGCTGGCGAGGAAAGCGGCCGCCTGACCGACCTCGGTGGCGGTGAGATGCTCGGTGAGGGGAGCGTTCGCCGACACGTACTCGACCATCTTTTCGATGATGCCGATCGCGCTCGCTGCGCGTGAGGCGAGCGGACCCGCGGAGATCGTGTTGACGCGGATGCCGAATCGACGGCCCGCCTCGTAGGCGAGCACGCGGGTGTCGCTCTCGAGTGCCGCCTTGGCGGACGACATCCCGCCGCCGTATCCCGGAATCACGCGCTCGCTCGCCATGTAGGTGAGCGAGAGCACCGAGCCGCCAGCGCGCATGAGCGGTCCGAATCGGCTCACCATCGCGATCAGCGAGTACGCACTCACGCTGAGCGCGGTGAGATAGCCCTCGCGACTCGTGTCGAGCAACGCCTTCTTCACCTCGGGGCCGTTGGCCAGCGAGTGCACCACGATGTCGAGCGGCTTCTCGCCATAGCTCTCGACGAGCTTCGTCGCGAGACCATCGATCGAGAAATCTCCCACGCCCGCGTAGCGCTTGTTCTCGCGAATCGAGGCCGGCGCGCTGGCGAGCGTCGTGTACTCCGCATCGAGCGGATGGATCGACTCGAACGCCATCTTCGCCCCGGAGGAGAGCACGAGCGACTCGTCCATCTTGCCGCGCTCGAGCAGGTTGCGGAAAATGTTGAGCGCCGGTGGCCAGGTACCGACCACGACGGAGGCTCCCGCTTCGGCCAGTTCCTTCGCGATCGCAAAGCCATATCCGGCGTCGTCCGCAACGCCGGCGACCAGTGCGCGTTTGCCGGTGAGATCGATCTTGAGCATGGCGGCTGCGTCCGTTGACTGGAGTGCACCTGGCAGCGAGTGACGCCGCGGCGAGGTAGCTTACAGCAGTAGCACCCAGTCTACCAGTCATGACCGCAATCACAACGTCCGCAACGTCCGCGCCCCCCTCGTCGACCCTGGGTCCGCGTTTCGCGCGCGGACTCTGGCGCATCGCCGCGGCGGATGCGTCATCGGGGAACGTGGTGGAGCTGATGCGCGATGGCACGCGCATCTTCGGCGCGATGCTCGAGGTGATCGACCGTGCGCGGGAAACGGTAGAGCTCGAATCGTACATGATCGTCAGCGACAGCGTTGGCGAGCGATTCGCCACCGCGCTGCTCGCGGCCGCGGCGCGCGGCGTGAAGGTGCGCGTCATCGCCGATTGGGCCGGGAGCCGCGAGACCACGCGCGCATTCTGGCGCACGCTGCGCGAGGGCGGAGTCGACGTCCGCATCTTCAACAAGCCGGGCTTTCGCGCCTGGCTGGGGCTTCTCCCGCGCGATCATCGCAAGGTGCTCGTCGCCGATCAGGAAGTGTGCGTCACGGGGGGGATCGGGCTGGCGGAGGTATGGTCCGGATTCGTGAAGCGGAAGCGTCGCGCCCCGTGGCGCGATACCGCGGTGCTCATTCGCGGTCCTGCGTCGGTGGACATGTCGCGCGCGTTCGAGAGCATGTGGAAGCGCGCGAACTTCGAGGAGCGGCGCGCAGCGCGGCGGCATGTCATTCGCCGCGCGCGCAACACCGGCACGTGGTCGGGACAATCGACGGGTGCGATCGTCGGGATCATCGAAGGAGAGCCGTGGCGCCTCCGCGTCGCGCGCGCACTGCAGATCCAGTCGGTGTCCGCGGAGCGGGCGATCTGGATCGCCAGCGCGTATTTCTATCCCTCGAGCGCGGAGATCGAGGCGCTGTGCGGCGCGGCGCTGGACGGCGTGGATGTGCGTGTGCTGGTGCCCAGCAAGTACGATCATCCGTGGGTGCGAAGGCTGACTCACAGAGTGTACAAGCAGCTGCTGCGCAACGGCGTGCGCATCTGGGAATGGAACGGGATCATGATGCACGCGAAGACGAGCGTGATCGACGGTCGCTGGGTGCGCGTCGGATCCACCGACTTCAATCCGCTGGGCGTCGCGATCAATTACGAGCTCGACGCTGTGATCGAGAGCGAGGAGCTGGGAAAAGCAGCCGAGGCGATGTTCTTGCACGATCTCGAGGAGTCGACAGAAATTCGGGTTCCCTGAGACACTCTTGAAACCATCCAGCATCGCTGAGCCCGGGCCACGCCCGCAGATGGAGCGTGCCGGACTCGTCCTTCTCGACGGTTCCTGGCAGTTCGCGCTCGATCCCGACGCCACATGGCGGGTGCCGGAGCAGGTGAAGTGGAAGCGGCGCATCCTCGTGCCGTTCGCGCCGGAGACGCCTGCCAGCGGCATCGCGAATACGAGCTTTTTCCTCGCGTGCTGGTATCGCCGCACTGTTCGGCTCGCGCAGCCGGAGAACGGCTCGCGCGTGCTGCTGACGTTTGGCGCCGTGGACAGCGACGCGCGCGTGTGGGTGAATGGCCAGCTCGTCGCCGAGCACGAGGGTGGGTACACGCCCTTCACCACCGACATCACCGATGCGCTGATCGCGGATGACGCGCAGGAGATCGTCGTGCGCGCGTACGACGATCCGCACGATCTCGCGAAGCCGCGCGGCAAACAGGATTGGCGGCTCAACTCACACTCGATCTGGTATCCACGCACCACGGGCATCTGGCAGAGCGTGTGGTACGAGGTCGTGCCGTCCACGTACATCAGACATCTGCGCTGGACATCCAACCTCGAGCGATGGGAGGTCGGGCTCGAGGCGTGGCTCGGTGGCGACCGCCAGCGCGACGGCATGCGCCTGCACGTGAAGCTGCTGAGCGGCACCACGCTGCTCGCGGATGACACGTACGCGGTGATCGCCGGTGAGGTGCACCGCCGCATCGCGCTCTCGGATCCCGGCATCGACGATGTGCGCAACGAGCTTCTGTGGAGCCCGGAGCGGCCGACGATCATCCGCGCGGAGATCGAGCTCTGGGCTGGTCGCGGCGAGCTGCTCGATGTCGTGCGCAGCTACACGGCGCTGCGCACGGTAGGCATCATGGGCGATCGGATATCGCTCAACGGACGTCCCTACGAGCTTCGACTCGTGCTCGACCAGGGATACTGGCCCGCCACGGGGCTCACGCCGCCGAGCAGCGAGGCACTGCGCCGCGACATCGAGCTCACGAAGGCGCTTGGCTTCAACGGTGTGCGCAAGCACCAGAAGGTGGAGGATCCTCGCTATCTCTACTGGGCGGATCATCTCGGACTGGTCGTGTGGGAGGAGATGCCGAGCGCGTACCGCTTCACGATGGAGTCGGTGAAGCAGGTCACGACGCAGTGGATGGAGGTGATCGAGCGCGACTACAGCCATCCGTGCATCATCGTGTGGGTGCCGTTCAACGAGAGTTGGGGCGTTCCCGATCTTCCCGCGCGCGAGGAGCAGCGGGACTACGTACGCGCGCTCTACCATCTCACGAGAACGATCGACAGCACGCGTCTCGTGGTCGGCAACGACGGATGGGAGCACGTGGCCACGGACATCGTCGCCATTCACGATTACGAAGCCGACCCGAAGAAGGTTCGGGAGCGCTACGACATGGAGCGCGTGCGAACGCATCTCGTGAAGACGGGATACTCATCCGGCCGCAATCTCGTGCTTCCCGGCTTCGACGTGGAGGGAAAGCCGATCATGCTCAGCGAGTTCGGCGGCATCGCGTACGCGTCCAAATCATCGGGTGTGTGGGGCTATTCGTGGGCGAAGACGGAGGCCGAGCTGGCCACGCGCTACCGCGCGCTCATCGATGCGGTGAACGAGCTGCCGCTAATGGCCGGCTTCTGCTACACGCAGCTGACGGACACCTACCAGGAGGCGAACGGATTGCTCTTCGCCGATCGGCGTGTGAAGGGGAGCGTCAAGGCGCTGTCACTGCTGAATCGGGACGACACGCGCTGATTCCGTTTTCGGCGGCGCTCTCTCCGGCTCTATCTTTCGAAATATGAAGGCAGGCATTTTCGTCGTGGCCGAGCTGGGCGAGCCGGTGCGCGAGCAGATACTCGAGGTTCAGCGCTGGGCCGATCCGCGGCTCGCGGCGGGAACGCCGCCGCACGTGACGATGGTGGGATCATCCGGCGTTGGCCCGCTGCCGCTCGGCACGCCTGTGGAGCTCCTGCGCGAGCGCCTCGAGCCGATCACGCGCGAGACAGCGCCGATCACGATGCACTTCGAGCGTCCGCACCGCTTCATGCAGACCGACATCATCGTGCTTCCCCTCGATCCGCACGGGCCGCTGCGCACGTTGCACGAGCGCGTGGCGACGAGCGGCCTGCCGTTCGAGCGCGCGCGCTTCCAGTTCTCGCCGCACGCGACGCTCAGCTTCTATCCGCGCATGACCCCCGAGATGCTGAAGCGCCTGCTGACGTTGCGCTTCGAGGACGAGGTGGTGATCTCGGCGCTGCAGTTCTACTCGACGCCGCATCCACAGCCGAGCAGAAAGGTGCTGGAGCTGCGATTGGATGGGATGACGTCTACAACCCCAGCACCCGCCTCACCACCGTGATCAACGCCTCGAGCATCGTGAGACCGGTCGCCGCTCTTGCGCGCCACGACGTGCTCGGCCCGAGCGCCAGGATCGGCGCCGCGACAACGATTGCGACCATCGAAATGATGATCACCAGAGATGCGCATTCCTGCGCGCGTGTCATTGAGGTGTGCATGGCGTCTCCTGTGCGTGAGTTGGGCTCTCGCCACTAAAGACGCCGAACGGTTACAACATTGAGCTAGCTCACAATCCCTTCTGCACCGCCGCTTCGAGCTTCTGATCGCCGCCCAATCCCGTGTACACGATCTTTCCGCTGCGATCCACCACCACCACGTACGACGTCGCCGGCGCGGAGTACGCGTCCGTCGCCGCGCCGTCCGTGTCGAACAGCAGCTGTTGCGTCAGACCGTACTTCTCCGCGTAGCGCTTCACGCGATCAGGTGACTCGTTCACGCTCACCGCCACCGAGACGAACGTCACCTTGCCAGCGTATTTCGCGGTGAGAGACTTGAGCTGCGGCTCGAGCTCCTTGCAGTTGCTGCACCATAACGCCCAGAACTCGAGCACGACCGGTCCTTTGCCGAGGTAGCTCGAGAGATCTACGGTCTTTCCATCGAGGGTCTGCACCTTGGCGCCCGGCGCCTTCGCACCCACCGGTAGTCCCAGCGGATCCTGCGCAGGCAGCGCGCGAGCGAGCATCAACGACATCGCGCCGATTCCAAGCAGCGAGGCAATTCGAATTCCGGAAATCACAGCAGCACCTGTCCCATTGTCACGAAGTAGTACTCGGCCGCGCCGAGCATGAGCAGCGCGAACAGCCGCTTCACCCACACCATCCATACACCAGCCTTGGGCAATCGTGCGAGCGCGCCCGAAAAGGTGCCCACCACGATCAAGAGCGCCGTCATCCCGAAGGAGAACACGAACAGATACAGAAAGCCGAGCGTGCCGCTACGCGTGCTCCCCACCCATGTCAGCACGGCCGCCATCACCGGCGCTCCGCACGGCGCCGCGACGACACCCGAGGCCGCCCCCATCGCGAACGCACCACCGAGCCCGCCACGGCTTCCGGCACTCGCCGCCTTCGCCATCACCCACGCGGGGATCGGCAGCGGGAGCGCATCGAGCATCACGAGCGCGAATAGCAGCAGCAGATTGCCCATCGCGAACAACAGCCACGGATTCGTGCTCACGCTGCCGAACAGCGTTCCCGAGAGCCCCGCGAGCACGCCGAGCAGCGCATAGACGAGCGCGAGCCCGATCGCGTAGCTGAGCGTGAGCGCGAAGGGCCGCCAGCGCGAGCGCGCGCCAGTGCTCTCGCCGCCCACGAGCGCCACCGTGATCGGTATCATCGGATAGATGCACGGCGTGAGGCTCGTCAGCACTCCCGCGCCGAACAGCAGCGGGAGTGCGAGGAGTGGGTGGGAGAGGTCGGGGGACACTACGTGAGTGGCGGGGTCGAAGCGGATTGCAGCAGCTGCACGAGGTACTCCAGATCCTGTCCTGTCATGGCGCACATCGCATACGCTGGCACATCGTCAGACCTGAATTTGACCGGCCACTCCACTTTGATGCATTGCTCGTTGATGCCGGTGAAGAAGCTCACGCCGATTTGTCCCAATGCGGCGAGCGCCACGCCGATTCTGATGGTGGAGAAGTGAGTCAATTCCCTGAGCCGAAACTCTCGCTGCCTTCGCCCGCTCGCGAAGATGAATCGATGATCGGTGAGAAGCAGACTTCCCGCGTCCACTGCCGACAATAGCGTCCGTGTCCCGGATTCTGCGCGGGCAGGCCACAGTACCCTGCTTTTTGCGCTGCTCGCGCGCGACATCAGACGTCGCGTCGGATAAAGCTCATAGAGCACCGCGGGTACCGAAAGGACCAGTCGTTCCTCATCCGCAAGATGAACGGATTCCGGCACCTCGCTCGTGCATCGTGCCCTCGCGAGCTGCGCGAGTGCTTCTCGGCGGCACGCCTCCGTCTCCATGCGGAACGATGCGACCGGCGTGAGTACCGCATTGTCGCCCAGGCTGGCATACAATCCGTTCGACCCTGGTGGCACTCCCCCCAACTGATCGCGGAGGTGCAACAGTATTCCGCCAACCCCAAGTGCGATGAGCGTCTGGAGGACGTCCCGCATTGTGAGTTCTCCACTCGAGGGTTGAAGATCCGCCCCGCCATCACACCGTGAGCAACACCTTCCCCGTCGTCTTGCGCGCTTCGAGATCCGCGTGCGCCTGCGCGACGTTCGCCAGCGGATAGTCGTGCTCCGCACGCACCGTCAGCTTCCCCTTCGACACCCAATCGAACAGCTCGGCCGCGCGACCCAGCAGCTCCTCGCGCGTGCTGATGTAGTTGCCGAGCGTGGGCCGCGTGAGGTACAGCGATCCCTTGCGATTGAGTATCTGCGGATCCACGGGCGGAACGGCGCCGCTCGATGCCCCGAACAATACCATGTAACCGCGCGGCCGCAGTGAGTCCAGACTCTTGTCGAACGTCGTCTTTCCAACCGAGTCGTACACGACGCTCACACCTGCGCCGCCCGTGATCCGCCGCGCCGCCTGTTGGAAATCCTCCTTCGTGTAGAGCACGATCTCCTGCGCGCCGGACTCGCGCGCGAGTGCCGCCTTTTCTTCCGTCGACGTGGTCCCGATCACGCGCGCGCCGATATCGTGCGCGATCTGCGTCATGAGCAGCCCCACGCCGCCCGCCGCCGCGTGGATCAGAATCCATTCGCTCGTCGTCACTTGATAGCAATCGCGCAGCAGAAAGTGCGCGGTCATCCCCTGCAGCAGAATCGCAGCAGCCGTGCGATCATCGATGCTCGCCGGAATCGGCACGAGGCGATCCGCCCGAATCACCGCGCGCTCGGCGTAGCCTCCCTTGATCATCACCCACCCAACACGATCTCCGGCCTTCACGCCGGTCACGCCCGTCCCCAGCTTCTCGACCGTTCCTACGCCCTCCACCCCCGGCGTGAACGGCAGCGTGCCGGGGTACGTTCCGGTGCGCTGATAGACGTCGGTGAAGTTCACGCCGGCGATTCGTACGCGAACCAGCGCCTCTCCCGGTCCGGGCGCGGGATCAGGAAGCTCGCCGTACTCGAGCACCTCCGGACCACCATAGCGCTTGATCAGAATCCCTCGCATTGCGTGCTCTCCCCACGAGTGAAATGGCCTGCCGAGGGCCTGTGTCTTGCGAAAG
The DNA here is from genome assembly GCA_036493195.1 of Gemmatimonadaceae bacterium. GTDB lineage: Bacteria > Gemmatimonadota > Gemmatimonadetes > Gemmatimonadales > Gemmatimonadaceae > FEN-1250. The sequence goes on from DASXQD010000057.1 coordinate 16,988, forward strand.
CTAGCCCTACCATCGCTGCAGCCGGGATTCGCATATCTTTCCTCCCGCGCGGCCTCTGCCGCGATCTCGCATTCCCGAGCTTCGAAATGGCCTCGACCACCATCCGACGACGCACGACCAAAGTGACGACGCGACGCCCGCCGGCGCCTGTGGTGATCGAATGTGTGCGCCCGGAGCTCGACGCAGGCCGGTATCCCGTCAAACGCGTGGTTGGGGATGCCTTCGAGGTTCGTGCCGACATCCTGAAAGACGGTCACGATCTTCTCTCCGCTCGCATCCGTTACAGCGGACCCGAGGATGCGGAGTGGCGCACTGTCCCCATGCATTACGAGCAGAACGCCGACCAATGGATCGGTGGTTTCAAGGTCGACCGGGCTGGGCGGTGGGTCTACACGGTCGAGGCGTGGACCGATCGTTTCGGCACGTGGCGCAGCGAGCTGCAGAAGAAAGTCGGTGCGGGCCAGGATGTCTCCTCGGAGCTGCTCGAGGGCGCGGAGCTCATCGATGCAGCGGCACGACGTGCTCGCTTCGGCGACGCGCGCAACGCGCTTCGCGCGGCCGCGCTCCACGTTCGCGACACGCACGTGCAGATGCCCGAGCGGGTGGCTGCCGCGCTCGATGTTCAGCTGCATTCGCTGCTCGATGACAACTATGCGCCACCCGATCTCACCGCGTATGCGCGCGAGCTCGAGGTGTGGGTGGATCGCGAGCGCGCAGCATTCGCCAGTTGGTACGAGCTCTTTCCGCGCTCGCAGACCGCGGATCCGCGGCGTCACGGCACCTTTCTGAGCACGGCGGCGGCGCTGCCGCGCATCGCGTCGCTCGGTTTCGACATCGTCTATCTGCCGCCCCTACATCCCGTAGGCATCTCGGCGCGCAAGGGACCGAACAACTCGCTCTCCGCCGGGCCGGACGATCCTGGAAGCCCATGGGCGATCGGGAACGAGGCCGGCGGGCACACGTCGGTCGAGCCGAAGCTGGGAACGCTCGCGGACTTCGACGCGCTCGTCGCTGCCGCGGCGGAGCTCGACCTCGAGATCGCGCTCGACTATGCCCTGCAATGCTCGCCCGATCATCCGTGGCTCAAGGCGCATCCCGAATGGTTCTTCGTGCGTCCCGATGGCACGATCAAGTACGCGGAGAATCCGCCGAAGAAATACCAGGACATCTACCCGCTCAACTTCTGGTGCGACGATCGCGAAGGGCTCTGGAACGCCTGCCGGGACATCTTTCTCTTCTGGATCGAGCACGGCGTACGCACCTTCCGCGTGGACAATCCGCACACGAAGCCGTTCGCGTTCTGGGAGTGGGTGATCGGCGAGGTGCACGCCAAGGATCCGGGCGTCGTGTTCCTCGCCGAGGCGTTTACTCGGCCGCGCACGATGAAGCTGCTCGCCAAGCTCGGCTTCACGCAGTCGTACACGTACTTCACGTGGAAGAACACCGCGAGCGAGTTGCGCTCGTGGTGGGCGGAGATGCACAATCCCGCCGCGCTCGAGTACATGCGCGGCAACCTCTTCGCGAACACGCCCGACATTCTCCACGAGTACCTGCAGACGTTCGGTCGTCCCGCGTTTCGCGTGCGTCTGATGCTCGCGGCGACGATGTCGCCGCTCTACGGCATCTACAGCGGCTTCGAGCTCAACGAGAACGTGCCGGTGCGCCCCGGAAGCGAGGAGTATCTCGACTCCGAAAAGTACCAGATACGCGTGCGCGACTGGAATGCGGCCGGCAACCTGAACGCCGACATCGCGGCGCTCAACGCCATTCGCAAATCGAACGCGGCGCTGCAGCGCATGGACAACCTCGCATTCCGCCCGTCCGAGAACGAGAACGTGCTCTTCTTCACGAAGACGGCGCCGGGGTGGCGGAACG
>DASXQD010000058.1:0-1929 GCA_036493195.1 Gemmatimonadaceae bacterium
GACGCGCTCAATGTGTTCGCCGGTGAGTCGGAGCAGCTCGGAGAGCTGATCGGCGACCGGCCGGCGCTCCTCACTCCACATCCGATGGAGCTCGCGCGACTGCTCGGCGTGCACATCAACGACGTGCTCGCGCGCCGATTCGCGATCGGCGTTGAGCTCGCGCAGCGCACGCGCGCCGTCGTCCTCGTGAAGGGCGTGCCGAGCGTTGTGTGCGATGCTTTGGGGCGGCGACTCGTGAGCTGCGCCGGTACGCCGGTGCTCGCGGCGGCAGGAAGTGGCGATCTCCTCTCGGGAATCGCGGGCACGCTGCTCGCGCAGATCGGAGACGCGCACGTGGCCGGAGCGTGCGCCGCGTGGGCGCACGGACGGGCGGCGGAGATTGCGGGTCGCGGTGCGGTGCGTGGCGTCACCCTCGCGGATGTGGAGAGCGCGTTGCGCGAGATGTGGAACGAGCCACTGCCGGTGCTCGCGCCGCCCGTGCTCGCCGATCTCCCGGCGATCGGCGACTGATGGCGGCGTCGATCGAGCTCGGCCCGGGACGCGAGTTCGACATCATTCGCGAGCTGCTCGCGCGCTGGGGCCCGCGCGCGCTCGGCATCGGCGATGATGCAGCCATGATTCACGTTCCCGCTGGCGAGCAGCTCGTCGTGAGCACGGACAGCTCGGTGGAGCACATCCATTTCGAGCGCGCCTGGCTCACGCCGCGCGAGATCGGATATCGCGCGACGACCGCGGCGCTGAGCGATCTCGCCGCGATGGCCGCATCGCCGCTCGGGGTGCTGCTCGCGCTCGGACTCCCGCAATCGTGGCTCGATGTGGCCGGCGATCTCGGTGACGGAGTGGGCGATGCGATCGACGCGGCGGAAACGCTCGTGCGTGGCGGCGACATCACCGGTGCGAGCGATCTCACGATCGGTGTCACGGTGCTCGGAAGCACGAGCGCGCCACTTCATCGAAACGGCGCGCGCATCGGCGATACGGTGTACGTGACGGGATCGCTCGGCGGTCCCGGCGCGGCACTCGCGGCGTGGGAGCGCGGGGATGCCCCGAGCAGCTCTGACCGCGCGCGCTTCGCCCATCCGGTGGCGCGCATCACCGAGGCGATCTGGCTTGCGCGCGGCGGCGCGCGCGCCGCGATCGACATCTCGGACGGGCTGCTCGCGGATGCGGGCCACATGGCCGCCGCGAGCGGCGTGCGCATCCAGATCGATCTGGAGAAGCTGCCCCTGCACAGCGGCGTATCGGCGCGAGATGCGGCGGCGAGTGGTGAAGAGTACGAGCTCATCGTGTGCGCGCCGGCGCTCAACGTGAGTGCGTTCACGCGCGCGACGACACTCTCGCTCACGGCGATTGGCCGCGTCGTCGAGCCGATTCCGGATGGCATTGGCGTGACCGTGCGGATGAACGGCGAACGGCTGGCGCCGACAGAGGGGTTCCGCCACTTTTCCTGAACATGCGCGCGTTCCTCGCTTATCCCATGATGGTGCTGATGACGCTGATCTTCATCGTCCCCATCACCGTCATGACGCTGTTTCGTATTCCGATTCCTCCGGACAGCTTCGTGGGCCGGGGCGGCCATTGGTGGTCGTACTGGGTACTCAGGGCTGCCGGCGTGAAGGTGATCGTGCGCAATCCGGAACGGGTGAGTCGCACCGAGTCGCGCGTGTACGTGTCGAATCACGTGAGCTGGTTCGAGATCTTCGCGCTCGCAACCGTGATCGATCGCTACCGCTTCGTCGCCAAGAAGGAAATTCGCCGCGTGCCGCTGTTCGGGCGCGCTGCGGGCGAAGTGGCGGCGATCTACATCGAGCGAAACAACAGAAAGGCCGCATTCACCGCCTACGAAGAGGCTGCGCAGCGAATCAGGAGTGGTCTCAACGTCGTCGTGTTTCCCGAAGGCACGCGCGGGCGCTCGTACGAGCTGCGTCC
>DASXQD010000059.1:0-19633 GCA_036493195.1 Gemmatimonadaceae bacterium
AGGATTTTCTCCGGACTCTTTTCAGCGGTGCGCGCCCCGGAGCTCCGCGGCGGCGGCGAGGGCGGCGCGCCCAGCGCGTTCTCGAACGAGAGCTCCCAATCGTCGGGAGTGGGCAGCGGCGGGGCGTTCGGCGATGGCGCCGACGTCGGTGCGCCGGAATCGACGAGCCGCACGCGCGATGACTCGGATGGCGTAAACGATTCCGCGCGCGGCGAATCGTTGGACACCGCGGTGGCCGGAAGCGGCGCAGTTCCCACATCGAGCAGATGACGCAACTGTGAAAGCTCCGACTGCACGCGTGCGCGCTCTTCGCTCAGCGTCGCGATCGCACCGCTCGTGCGCCCGGTGACCTCATCGAATTGCGCCGACGCGAGCTCGCCGACCGTCGCCCGCAGCTCCGCCTCGGCCGCCTCATCGCGGTGCTTCGCCTCCTCCGTGTCGAGCGCCGTCAACCGATCGATCAGAGTGCTCTCGGTTTCCTGCAGCGCCGTGCGATGCGTGCGCAGCTCTTCTACCACGCGCTGCAGTCGTGCGCCGTAGTCGGCGTGCACCCGCGTGTAGATGTGCACCGGCGTCGTGGCGCGCTTCGCCTCCAATGCGCTGAGCCACGCCTCGAAGCGCTGCCGCTCCTCGTAGAGAGCGGTGACTTGCTCGAATTGGGATTGGGTTGCCGCCTTCGCCATGCCTCACTCCATGCGTTCCAGCGTTCGCGCGGCCGTCGCACCTGCGCCACCCCACCCGCTCGTGCCAGGTGGACAACAAGGTGACCGGTCGCGCCAGCCAAGTGTAACATTCCTTTAACCTTGACCGCTACTTCCACCGAACGGTAACGCGAAGGCGCCGCGAGCGCGCGTTTTTCCTCGGTCCAGCTCGAGGTCAGCTCGATCGGGACTCGTCGGCGCGGTGCACGACAGCGCCGCCGACGATCGTGTACACGGCGCGACCACGCAGCGCCTTCCCCGCGTACGGGGTGTTACGCCCTTTCGAGAGAAAGGTGGCGGGATCCACTTGCCACGCGAACTTCGGATCGAACACGGTCACGTCGCCGATCGATCCTGCGGCGAGCGTGCCCCCCGGGAGTCCGAAAAGGCGTGCCGGTCGAGTGGACATGCGATCGACCAACGTCCTGAAATCGATCATGCCACTGTCCACGAGCTCCGTCACCACCAGCGCGAGTGCCGTCTCGAGTCCGACGATACCGAACGGCGCATCGGCGAACTCGCGGTCCTTCGCATCGTAGTGGTGTGGCGCGTGATCCGTGGCAACGAGATCGATCGTCCCATCGCGCAACGCGTCCTGCAGCACCGCCACATCCTCGGCCGTGCGCAGCGGAGGATTCATCTTGGCGGCCGTGCGATAGCCCTCGACCGCATTCTCCGTGAGCGTGAGATGATGCGGCGTGACCTCGGCCGTGACGTTGATTCCGCGCTCCTTGCCCCAGCGAATGAGCTCGACGCTGCCCTTGGTGCTCATGTGCGCGAGGTGCACGTGCCCGCCGGTGAGTCGCGCGAGGAGAATGTCGCGGATGACCATGATCTCCTCGGCCTCCGCGGGAATTCCCTTGAGGCCGAGCCGCGCGCTGACGAGTCCCTCGTTCATCGAGCCGCCATGTGCGAGCGTCAGCTCTTCGCAGTGATCGATGACGGGAATGCCAAATGTCTGCGCGTACTCGAGCGCGGTGCGCATGAGGTGCGCGCTCACCACCGGGCGGCCGTCGTCGCTCACCGCGACCGCGCCGGCGCCCACCATCTCGCCGAACTCCGCGAGCGACTCACCCTTCTGCCCCAGCGAGATTGCGCCGATGGGATGCACGCGCGCCGCGTCGACGCGGCTCGCCTGGCGGATGATGAACCCGACCGCCGCCTGGTTGTCGGTAACAGGCTCCGTGTTCGGCATCGCGCAAATCGCGGTGAAGCCGCCCGCTGCCGCCGCGCGCGCGCCCGTCGCGATCGTCTCGACATCTTCGCGCCCGGGCTCGCGCAGATGGCAGTGCACGTCGATGAATCCGGGCGCGACGTATGCGCCGGTGCAGTCGAGGATGTGGGCCTCATCCGGACGGCCGAGGCCGCGACCGATCGCCTCGATCCTGCCGCGGCGCAACAAGACATCGGCGACGTCGTCGCGTCCCGTCGCCGGGTCGATGACGTGACCGCCCTCGAGAAGGAGATCGCGTCTCGGACGGGGGATCATCGATCGCCTCCGCTCATGCCCTTCGCGGCTTCCGCCAGCTCCGGTTTTCCACCTGCCAGCAGATAGAGCACCGCCATCCGCACGGCCACGCCGTTCGTCACCTGATTGAGGATCACACTGTGCGGCCCGTCGGCGACATCGGAATCGATCTCGACGCCGCGGTTCATCGGGCCCGGATGGAGGATCAGCACGTCGCGTTTCGCGCGATCGAGCCGCTCGCGCGTGACGCCGAACACGCGGTTGTATTCGCGAAGCGACGGGATGTAGCCGGCCGTCATGCGCTCGAGCTGGAGCCGAAGCACGTTCAGCGCCTGCGCCCACTCGATCGCCTCCTCCACGCGCGGGAACACAGTGACGCCGAACTCGCCGATCGCGTGCGGCAGGAGCGACTTCGGACCGCAGACCGCGACCTCGGCGCCCATTTTCCGAAGCCCCCAGATGTTCGAGCGCGCCACGCGCGAGTGCAGCACGTCGCCCACGATGCACACGCGCAATCCCTCGAGCGATCCGAAGTGATCGCGCAATGTGAGCATGTCGAGCAGTCCCTGCGTCGGATGCTCGTGCGTGCCATCGCCGGCGTTGATGACGTTGCTCTCGATGCGGTCCGCGAGAAAGCGTGCTGCTCCCGACGCGCCGTGCCTGATCACGACCATGTCGATCCGCATCGCCTCGAGATTGCGCGCCGTGTCGACGAGCGTCTCACCCTTTTGCACGCTCGAGCCGGACGAGGCGATCGAGACGGTGTCGGCCGAGAGGCGCTTCTCCGCGAACTCGAAGGAGATGCGCGTGCGCGTGGACGCTTCGAAAAACAGGTTGACGATCGTCTGCCCACGCAGCGCCGGTACCTTCTTGATCGCGCGCTCGCTGATCTCCTTGAACGGAACGGAGGTGTCGAGAACGAGGCGGATCTGGTCGGGCGTGAGCGATTCGAGGTCGAGCAGGTCCTTCCCGAGTGCGCTCGTCACGTGTGCTCCGCGCGCACGACCACCACCGCATCGCGCCCATCGAGCTCCTCGACCAGCACGTCCACACGATCGCCCGCTTCGATCGAGAGCTTCTTGCCGACGATGTCCGCGTGAATCGGCAGCTCGCGTCCGCCGCGATCCACGAGCACCGCCAGCGACACGCGCGACGGACGCCCGAAGTCCGCGAGCTCATCGAGCGCCGCGCGAACCGTTCGGCCCGTGTAGAGCACGTCGTCGACGATCACGACGCGCTTGCCGTCGAGATTCCAGGGAAGATCGGTTGGGCCGACCACGGGACGGGGGCCCACGGTCTGCAGATCGTCGCGGTAGAGTGTGATATCGAGGGCGCCGCGCGGCACCTTCACCTTTTCGCGCTCGTAGATCGTGTGAACGATGCGATCCGCGAGCTGAACGCCACGGCGCTGGATGCCGACGACGATCAGGTCATCGGTCCCATCATTCAGCTCGACGATCTCTTCGGCCATTCGGCGGAGCGTCCGATCCACTGCGCGTGCGTCGAGCAGGGTAGAATTGTCAGTTGTCATCGCCCGGCAATATGGCGCCGGCGCGACCCAGATTGAAGGGTGCGTAGTCCGGAGGCGTCGGCGAATGCTGCACTGGGTGAGACATCTGATCGAGAGCTACGGCTACGTGATGGTCGTGGTGCTGGTGCTCGCCGAGGGCGTGGGCCTTCCGCTGCCGGGCGAGACCGCGCTCATCACCGCGGCCGCCGTGGCCGCACAGAGTCATCGACTCTCGATCGTCGGCGTCATCATCGCTGCGTTCGTGGGCGCTGCGGGAGGTGGTGTGGGCGGCTACTGGATCGGGAAATCGGGCGGACTTCCATTTCTGACGAAGCACGGCCGCTTCCTGGGGATCACGCAGCAGCGCATCACGAAGGCGCGCAAGTTCTTCACCGAACACGGTCCGAAAGCAGTATTCTTCGCTCGCTTCATCGCCATTCTGCGCATGTTCGCCGGTCTGCTCGCAGGGGTCACGAAGATGCGATTCGGAATATTTCTGCTGTGGAATGCGCTCGGTGCGCTCGCGTGGTCGATCCTGTTCGGTGCGCTTGGGTATGTGTTCGGCAACAATCTTCCAAGGCTCGAGCACCTCGTGGGACGAACGAGCCTGATCGCGTTCGTCGCGGTCGTGGTCGTCGCGATCATCGTGTGGCATCACCGCAGCTCTCGATCTGGACTGAAGGGGAGCGCGTGATCGAGCTTCTTCGCGGCCGCGCGGCGCGCCTGATCGCCGGGCTCGCGCTCGCCAATCTCGCCGTCTGGGCGTGGGCGCTCAGCGCATTCCACGCCTACCCATTGCTGCTCGGCACGGCGCTCCTGGCGTACGGACTCGGCGTACGCCACGCGATCGACGCCGACCACATCGCGGCGATCGACAACGTGACGCGCAAGCTGATGCATCACGGGAAGAAGCCGATCGGCGTCGGCTTTTTCTTCTCGCTGGGGCATTCGACGGTCGTGGTGCTCGCATCGACGGCCATCGCCGTGACCGCGACGGCACTCACGCGACAGTTCGCCGCCTTTCACGCGATCGGGAGCATGATCGGCACGATCGTGTCCGCGCTCTTTCTGCTCATCATCGCGGTGATGAACGGATTCGTTCTGCTGTCGGTGTATCGCACGTTCCACCGCGTGCGCGCCGGTGGACGGTACGAGCACGACGATCTCGATGTGCTGCTGAGTGGCGGCGGGCTGCTCGCGCGCATCTTTCGTCCGCTGTTCGGAATGATCCGCGAGAGCTGGCACATGTACCCACTGGGATTTTTGTTCGGCCTGGGCTTCGACACGGCGACCGAGATCGGATTGCTCGGCATCTCGGCGGCGGAGGCATCGAAGGGGATGACGCTCTGGTCGATTCTCGTCTTCCCCGCCCTCTTCACCGTCGGCATGTCGCTCGTCGACACGGTGGACAGCGTGATGATGGCGAGCGCGTACGGCTGGGCATTCGTGAAGCCGATCCGGAAGCTCTACTACAACATGACCATCACGTTCGTCTCCGTGATCGTCGCGCTGCTGGTCGGCGGCATCGAGGCGCTCGGGCTCATCGGCGACCGGCTGCACGCAACGGGCGGATTCTGGAGCGGCATCGCGGCGTTGAACAGCAATTTCGGAAGCATCGGCTATCTGATCATCGCGGTGTTCGTCGGGAGCTGGCTGCTCGCGGCAGCGATCTACCGGCTCAAGCGGTACGACGCACTGGATGTGAGCGAAACGGCCGGATGAGCACCGAATTCGAGCGCAATATTCGGGAGGTGTCGGCGGTCGGTGACCCATAGACTGCGCCGTGTGAGTGAGCCCTTCGAAACGATCCGGCTCGCCTACTCCACCCCGAGCCTCCGATCCCAATGCACACGGTCATCGATCCCGCAATTCTCTACTTCGGCACTCCGGTCGTTCTCGTGAGCTCCACGAACGCCGATGGCACCTGCAATCTCGCGCCAATGTCGAGCGCGTGGTGGCTCGGCCATTCCTGCATGCTGGGCTTCGGCGCACGCTCGCTGACACCCCAGAACATTCAGCGCACGGGCGAGTGCGTGCTCAATCTTCCCTCGGTGAGCGAGGTCAGTGCGGTGAACCGGCTCGCGCGCACGACGGGCAGCGATCCCGTGCCGCCACACAAGGTCGCGATGGGATACCGTCACGTGTCCGACAAGTTCGGCGTCGCGGGGCTCACCGCTCTCGAGTCCGATTGCGTGAATGCGCTGCGCGTACGCGAGTGCCCCGTGCATCTCGAGGCGACGCTCGAAGCCGTGCACCCGCTCGCGGTGCGCGACGACGATCGCCGAGGCGCACTCGTGTCGCTCGAGCTCAGAGTCGTGCGCGTGCACGTGGACGAGTCGATCCGCATGACGGGTCACACCGACCGCATCGATCCCGAGAAGTGGCGTCCGCTCATCATGAGCTTCCAGCAGTTCTTCGGACTGGGCGAGATCGTCCACGACTCGACGCTGAGCCAGATTCCCGAGACCGTGTATCGTCCGCGCCGCGCGGCTGCTCCGGCGCCCGCGCCCGAGCGCGCGCGGGCGACCGCTGGAGCGGCAGCATGAGCGCGCGTGGCGAGGTCGCACGCTGGAACGCGGTCATGGCACGAGACGCCGAGCACGATGGACGATTCGTGTATGCCGTTCGAACCACGGGCGTGTACTGCAAGCCGAGTTGTGCGTCGCGGCGTGCGCTGCGCGAGAACGTGCGCTTCTTCGAGGATCCGGATGCCGCGGAGAGCGCCGGGTTCCGCGCGTGCAAGCGCTGCGAACCGCGCGCGCCGGAGAGCGCGAGCAGCCGCGTGATCGCAAAGGCTCGCGCCTATCTCGAGGCGCATGCCGACGAGCCACCGGCACTCGGAACGCTGGCCAGAGTGGTAGGCATGAGCGCATCGCACCTGCAGCGCACCTTCACGCGCCAGGTGGGCGTGTCGCCGCGAAAATATGCCGCTGCGCTGCGCGCGGACCGTCTCAAGGCGCACCTGCGTGCGGGAGCAACCGTGAGCAGGGCAACCTTCGACGCGGGCTACGGAGCGAGCAGCCGCGCCTACGACGCGGCGGCCGCGCAGCTCGGGATGACGCCGGGCGCGTACCGGCGCGGCGGCAAGGGCGTGGAGATCAGATACATGACGGCGGCGACATCACTGGGCCGACTCCTGGTTGCTGCGACCGAGCGCGGCGTGTGCGCGATCACGCTCGGCGACGATGACGCGACGCTGGAAAATGCCTTGAATTCAGAATATCCCCAGTCCACGCGCACGCGCGTGCGCGGCACGCGCGGGGATGTAGAGCTGCGCGCGTGGGTCGCCGCAGTGACCGCGTACATCGAAGGCTCGGAGCGGGAGATCGCCGTACCGCTCGACGTCGCGGGCACTCCGTTCCAACAGCGCGTGTGGCAGGCGTTGCAACACATTCCGTTTGGTGAGACGAGATCGTACGCGCAGGTGGCCGAGTCGATTGCGGCGCCGACTGCGGCGCGTGCGGTCGCGAGCGCGTGTGCACGCAATCGCGCGTCGCTCGTGATCCCCTGTCATCGCGTCGTGCGCGGCAGCGGCGCGCTCGGCGGCTACCGATGGGGAGTCGCGCGCAAGGAGCGATTGCTCGCGCGCGAGCGCAACCTACGAGTGGGAGGCGAGTAGCCGGTCGAGCGCATCGCGGGCGGTCTCGATGTCGAGCGATGCGACGGAGGAGCCCGTCCAGTACGCCACCTCGGAGGGGGTACACCACGAGCCCCACTGGTCTTCGCCCCGCTCGAGCAGAAGAACCGTGGGAACCCGGAACGCCGATGCGGCGTGCGTGATGCTCGTGTTGGAAGTGATGACACGCTCGCTCGAGCCCACCATGGCGAGTGCGTCGCGAAGACGCGGCGCACTCACCGGAGCCGCGCCCGACGCCAGCGCCACGCGTTCCACCGCGTCGCGCTCCGATTCGACCGCCATCACCGCGATCGTGGATCGGGGCTGCTGCGCTCGCAGATGCGAGATCAACGCGGTCCACCGCTCGTCGGGCCAGCGGCGGACCGATGCACCCGCCGAGAGATTCACCAGCCATCGCGCGCCGCCGGTCGATCGGACGCGTGCCGCGGCCTCCCAGGAGCGCTCAGCCCACGCGCGCTCCTCGGAAGTCAAGAAAATCTCGGGCTGAAGGCTCGTCGTTTCGACGTCGACGCCGAACGGCCCGGCCAGCGCTGCGCTTCCCCGCACCATGTGCGTCTTCGAGCGATCGTAGCGCGGGACGCAGATGTTGAACACGAGATGATGATTGCCGCCGCCAACGCCGATGCGGTAGGGCGCACGGGACAGCATCGTGAGCGTCGGGCTGCGAATGAAGGACGCACCGCGCGTGATCTTGCCATCGATGACGACGTCGTACTTCGCGCGTCGCATCTCCGATGCGAGCGCGACGGATGCGGCAATGCCTCTGCCGGTCGTGATCACACGGCGCACGTGCGGATTGTTGTCGAGTACCGGCGCGGCCGCTCGCGTCGTGACCACGTCGAGCGAGATCGTTGAATGCGCGCGCGCGATCGCGCGGAACACACCGGTGGCGAGGATCACATCGCCGATCCCCTGAGAGCGGAGATACAGCACCGACCAGCGGTGCGCGTCCCAATCGGGAACGCGCGCCACGCGCTCTCCCGCAGAGAGGGTGCCGATCGACTGCATCCACGCGCGCCGCCAGGCACGCTCCAGCCCACCGAGATCCAAGGAGATGCCTGTTTCGAGGAATGTGCCGAGTGCACGCAAATTGACTGCGTGCACTGTCGCCGGCATGTCATTCGTCGACGGACGTCACAAATTTTTCTAGGGGACTCGGCTGCGTCCGAAGCCGCCCGGGCTCATGAGATGCGTGCGCGCCGGCTGCACTCTGCTCGCGGCGGCGAGACGCGGCGCGTGCGCCGAGAGCAAGTCGCTCCGCGAGAGGATGCCGACGAGGCGATGTGGCCTCGCGCGCTCCAGCACGGGCAAGCGTCCGACGCCCTCGGCCACCATCTGGTCGGCGGCATCACGCAACGTGCTGTCGTCGAACACGACCACGGGATCGCGTGCGATCGTCTTGGCGAGCGTTCGCGTCACCTCGCAGTCCGGATCGAGAAGATCGCGACGCGTCACCACACCGATCACGACGCCCTCGTCCGTGAGCACCGGGAATCCCTGATGCGTGGCACCCGCGCCCCCACTCAGAATCCACTCGCGCGCATCCGCGATGGTGTCCGACGCGTGGAGGATCACCACCTCCCGTGTCGCCACGTCGCGCACGAGCACCTGGCTGAGGAAGTCCACCGCGTACTCCGTTCGCGGGCTCACGCCGCGGCGAGCCAGCTTCTCGGTCATGATCGAGTTCCGATTGAGCAGCAGCGCGACCAGATACGACGCGGTACAACCGGCGAGAAGCGGAAGAAGTCCGAACGTCTGGCGTGTGGTCTCGAACGCGAAGACCACGGACGTCAGCAGCGCGTGCGACGCGCCCGCGAAGATCGCAGCCATTCCGACGAGCCCCGCGACATGTGCATCGATGCCGAGCCATGGCACGAACACGGCACACTGCTCACCGATCCACGCGCCCACTCCAGCACCGATCGTGAACAACGGCGCCAGCGTGCCGCCGGACGTGCCGCTGCCGAGGTACACGGCCCACGAGAGGAGCTTCAGCACCACCAGCACGAGCAGCGCGCGCCCGACGATCGCCCCGGACAACAGATCCGTGATGTTCTCGTAGCCAACGCCGAGCGTGCGCGGCGAGAGGACGCCGATCACGCCAACGACGATCGCGCCCAGCGCAGGCCACCACATCCAGTGAATGTGGAACCGCTCGCCGAGCTTCTCGAATGCGTCCTCGATGCCATAGGTGAAGCGCGTGATGCCGGCCGCGAAGGCACCGATGATCATGCCGAGCACGGCGTACGCCACGAGCGCCATACCGGTCGGCTGCGCGAGCGGCGCAATCTCGAAGATCGGTGCGGTTCCGGCAAAAGCGGCGCGGATGGCTGTTGCAACTGCGGACGCGAGCGCCACGGGTATGAGTGAGCGTGGGCGGTACTCGAACAGCAGCAGCTCCACCGCGAGGAGCACCGCGCTCACTGGACTGCCGAAGGTCGCGGTCATACCCGCGGCGGCGCCGGCTGCGAGAAGTGTCTTGCGCTCGTCAGCGGTGATCTTCACGAATTGTCCAACGAGCGAGCCGAGCGCACCGCCCGTCGCGATAATCGGTCCTTCGGCGCCGAACGGTCCGCCGGTGCCGATCGCGATCGCGGCGGAGATGGGCTTGAGAAAAAGCACGCGCGCGGGAATTCGGCTTTCGCCGTACAGCACGCGCTCCATGACCTCCGGAATTCCATGGCCCCGAATGGCCGCCGATCCGTAGCGGGCCATCACGCCGACGATGATCGCGCCACCGATGGGAATCGCAATGATCAACAGCGGATTGTGCGTGCCGAAACGAGGCGCCGAAAACGCCGTCGAGAGTTTGCCGTAAAACGTCGCGTTCGTGACCAGACCGATGAGATGAATGAGCAGCTGCGCCGCCAAACCAGCACCGATCGCCACGACGATCGCGCCGGCGCAGATGCCGATCGTTCGCCGATCGACCACTGCATATTCCCGAGGAGCGCGAAATCCGATTGGCGCCTCGGCTTTCGCTGCCGCGTCTTCGAGGCCGGGTGCAACAGGAACGGCGCCGGGCTCGATCGGCGGCTCCTTGTCGACAGGGTTGGTCATGCGAGCGGCCCCTTCGGGGTCGCCCGTGAAACAAGCGATGCCAAGAATCTTTTCATCGAACGTCGAACGGTCTGTCGCATTTGCCTCGGATGTGGGTGTCGTCTTGCGGTCGTCCCCTGTCGGGGCCGTACCACGAATAGTATCATTGGACACCCGGTGGGCGCTCGTCGTGCCCGGCTCACATTTCCGGCGCCGCTCTCACTTTCCTTCCACCCGCGCGCCTGATGAGTGGACGTCCTCTCGCTGCAGAGCCTCTGACTTCTCAAACGCGTCCGGCCCCGCTTGCACCACGCGCCAAGTCCGCGCGTCGCGCCGAGGGGATGCGAGTCTATCGAGCGCTTCGCGACGCGATCAACGAGGGACGCCTCGCGCCGGACACGCGGCTGATCGAAGATCAGCTCGCAGTGCAATTTCGTGTGAGTCGTACGCCGATCAGGGATGCGATCCAGCGCCTGCAGCAGGAAGGCTACGTCGTTACCCCGGAAGGTTTTCGACACGCCCGCCCCGTGGTGGCGCCACTCGTGGACAGCGACGCCGATGAGCTCTGCTCACTCGTTGCCCTGCACGAGGGCCACGCGGCTGCGGCCGCAGCGCGTCTTGCAACCGATCGTCGCCTGGAACTCGTGGCCGAGCTCGTATCGCTCAACGAGAGCATGCGGCGGGAAGGCGCGTCGGCCACCGCGTCGCACGATCGCCTCCGCGACATCGATGCAGCGTTTCATCACGCGTGCACGCACGCGGCTGCGGGGCCCCGACTGCTTGCATTGCTCGATGTGATCAAGCCCCAGGCGGAGCGCTACAATCGCGTGTACGCCAACGAGGTCCTCCCCAAGCGCATCACGGAGGCCGCCGCCGAGCACGATGCGATCATCCGCGCGCTCCGCGCGGGCGATCCTGAGTCAGCGCGTCGCGCGGTCGAGACGAACTATGGACACGGCACGGCGGAGCTCACGCACGTGATCGATGCGCCGGAATCGAGCGATCAGGCAGGGCGCGCGCGGCCGCTGTCGTCGCTAACGCTCACCAAGAAACGGAGCGACGGCCGCTAGCGATTGCGGCAAGGGCGCCTCAATGCCGCATCGCGCGTGTCCACACACCGCCGACGATCGAGGTCAACGCGCCCGGCGGATCCTGGAATCGCTCGCCCGCGAAAGTCGTGAGCGGGAATGACAGCTGCGTGAGAGCCGGATCGACGCCGCCGGTCTCCGGGAAGGTTGCCGAGAGCGTGGCGCTGTACGTCGCGAGCAGACAGGTCGCTTGCGATGCCGTCGTGATCACCGGATTCGTGAGCGCGGTCGGGGGCGTGGGGCAACTCGCACCGGTGGCCGTTTGCGTGACGCTTCCGGAAGCCGAGCTCGCGGGCACGACGACCGTGTCGTTCGCGACAAGAAACGTGGAGGCGAGCGTGCCGTTCGCGAGAACTACGGTGGCGATGAGCGTATGCGCATCCGCATCGCGATACGCCAGCAGGAACCGTCCCGAATCCGCAGGCACGCCGTGGTTCAGCATCACTTCCTCGAAGAGGAATCCCTTCCAGCTCTCGTTCCCCGATGCCGTCGTGACGGCGATAGAGGTCGGCGCGGCACCGAAGGCCGATGACAGCTCGAGATCCGATAGCCCCGTCGCGCGAAAGTCGTAATTGGTGTCGCCCGCGCTGAGCGCCTTGGCCGCGACATACAACGAGTCGAAATGCACCGCGAGAATTGGTGTGTCGACAGGGCCCGTGCTATCGCTGCCGCATGCGGCGACGATGGTCGTGGCCATGACGAGAGCTGCGGCCAGCGCTGCCCGCGGGGCGGAGTGCATGTGCGAAGGGCTCCGAAATTCGTGAGTGAACGGCGAGGAATGCTCAGTGAGGTCGACTGGAGACTAAGCGATTTCCATTCCGCCAATGCGAAACAGCTGTCGCGGTGACGTGCGTCACGAGATCGTCTCGAACGCAACGATGCCCCGCCGATCGCAGATCGACGGGGCATCGAGATGACGCTGGCGCGGTGCGCCAGCGTGTCAGAGCGACTGCGTCTACCGGTGTCTACTGGCCTTCGCGGCCCGAAGCATGTCGAGCACGCGCTGCACCGATGCGCCCGAGGACGCGTCGACCACGCGCACGCCGTTCACCGAGGCATTCGAGAAGGAGACGTTCGTGAGCGCTGCGTCCATACCCGTAGTCGTCGGCAGCGTGAGGTGCAGCGTCGTGGTGAAATGCGCGATGTTGCACGTGCCGATGGCCAGCGACGCCAGCTGCGGATTCAGCAGCGATGTGGATGGCGTCGTGCACGCGGAGCTCACGGATGTCAAAGTCGTCGTCGCGGACGCGTCGGAAGGATTCACGGAGATCGTATCGCCCGTGATGATGCCTCCCTCGTTCCCGGTGCCCGCACCATCGAAGGTCACGAGAAGTGCGGTGTGCGCATCCGCATCCCTGAACGCGAGAAGAAAAAATGTCGAATCGCTGCTCGAACCGGACGGCGGAAGCAACAACAACTCGTACGCCTTCCAGCGCTCGACGCCGTTGGCCGTGGTCACGCTGACGGAGGCGGGCGTCGCACCCAGTGCCGCCGGGAGCTCGATCAGAGTGGCCAGGAGGTTACGACCACCGTACGACTCGTGGGTCTCGCTCTGCGTCTGAGCGTCGATCGCGATCGAGTCGAAGTGGGCGGCGACCTGTGCGGCCGTCGGTTCCTTTGGACCGGTGCTGTCACTGCACGCGGCTGCGACCGAGATCGCGAGGAGAGATACGGCGATTTTGAGACGTACGGGTGAGCGCATGCGGGGGCTTGCTCCGAAATTGGGTTGCACAAGAATCTCTTAATTACTGACGGAGCGAGCGTGGCTTGCGTCACGAAGCAGAAACCGCGAGCCGAGCGCTGGGCGTGGAGCTCGCGATCCGAAGCTCCTCCTCTGTCATGTCGACCGGGATGTCTGCGAACAGCGGCGTGCTCAGATAGCGCTCACCCGTATCCGGCAGCATGCACAGAATCGTCGCGCCCTTCGCTGCGTCCCTGCACACCTGCAACGCGCCCGCGAACGTCGCGCCCGATGACGTGCCGACCAGAATCCCTTCCTTCCTCGCGAGCTCTCGGCTGCACTGCATCGCCTCCGCGCCCGTGACCGTCACCACGCGATCGATGAGTCCCATGTCCGAGGCATCGACCGCGAGCTTGGGAATGAAATCCGGACTCCAACCCTGAATCGGATGCGGCTTCCACGCAGGATGTCCTGCTTCGGGACTTCCGTCCGGGTATTGCGACTGCTTGGTGCCGCTCGAGAGCATCGGCGCATCGGCGGGCTCGCAGACGACGACCTTCGTTTCCGGTCGCTCCTTCGCCAGCACGCGCGCTACGCCCTTCAGCGTGCCGCCGGTGCCGAAGCCCGTGACCCAGTAGTCGAGCGGCTCGCTGGCGAATGCATCGACAATCTCGCGCGCCGTCGTGCGCGAGTGCATGTCGGCATTCGCCTCATTCTCGAACTGGCGCGTGAGAAACCAGCCATGCGCGTCCGCCAGCTCCACGGCCTTCCTCACCATCCCGGTTCCCCGCTCCGATGCGGGCGTGATCACGACCTTCGCGCCAAGAAAGCGCATCAGCTTGCGACGCTCCACACTGAAGCTCTCGGCCATCGTCACCACCAGCGGATACCCCTTTTGCGCGCACACCATCGCGAGGCCGATGCCGGTGTTGCCACTCGTGGCCTCGATGACCGTTTGGCCGGGCTTCAGCGCTCCCCTGCGCTCCGCGTCTTCGATCACGCCGAGTGCGAGACGGTCTTTCACGGAGCCGAGCGGATTGAAGGCCTCGACCTTCACGAAGAGATTCACGCCGGCTGGCGCGAGCTTGTTGATGCGAACGATGGGCGTATTGCCGACCGTTCCGAGAACGTTGTCGAATTTTCGTGTCATTGGCCGTGCTCTGGAATGCGTGTGAGGTCTGCTTCCCGAACGGTCAACGATAGCGAATCCTGACGCGATGATCTACGGAGGTATCGCGGTGCGACGCAAAGCGACCTCCGCCGCGACTCACGAGCGCGCGGCTATCAGATGTAGCTCAGCCATGGATCGCTGCGCCGCGTCTTGAGTGCCGCGTACCAGTGACAGAGTGGATACATCGCGCACACGACCAGCATCCATATCAGATAGACGATCGGCAGCGCGAATCCCCATCCCGGCGGCTGCGTGAACGGATAGTGCGCGAGATCCGGCGACTCGAACATCCAGTGTCCCGTGCCGTAGCGGAGATAACACGTCGCGAGCGCGAGCAGATGAATGAGCGGAAAGTGCACGATATAGTAGAACAGCGGCACTCTGCCGAAGATGATCGCGGGACGCAGCACGCGCGGCGTCGCACTGTCCACCGCGCCGAGAAAAAGCAGCGCCGGACCGAGGGTCATCAAGAGGAACAACAAGGATGGCGGATACTTGGTCGTGTTCAGGAACGAGAGCACGGTGTAGAGCGTGGTGTCGTGTCGCGCCCAGCGCAGCGGATCGCCATACAGATTCAGCGTTCGGAGCGCGATGAACGCGAGCGTCAGCATGGCGCCGAGGCGAAGCAGAAATGCTCGGCGGCGCGTGGCGCTCCAGGCATAGATCTGCCCGAGACCGTAGCCGACGGCGGTGACGCCGATCCACGGAATGAGCGGATATGCCGTAAACACAATGTGCGTCGGCGAGTGCAGCACGAAGCCGGGCTGGTGGAGGATGCTCCAGATCGCGTTCGTGGATCGCACGCCATCAAAGAGGTTGTGACCCACGATCATGAGAGCGCCGATCGCGGTGACCACCGGCGCGGGAAGTCGGACGAGTGCGGCCAATGCGATCATGGACCAGCCGAGTGCCCAGAGCACGAGAAGTAAAGTCACGCGGTAGTCGAAGTTGAACTGGTACGCGAGGCAGCGGAGCACGACCAGATCGAGCACGATGAGCCAGAGTCCACGCGTGAAGAGAAAGCCGGCGAGGTTGCCCGGCGATCGCCGGCGACGCGACAGGTACGCACCGGTGCCCGTGAGCAGGAAGAAGACGGGTGCGCAGATGTTCGTGATCCAGCGCGTCATGAAGAGCGCCGCCGATGCGGTCGAGAGATCCGTGGGATTCTGTCCCGCAACACCGAAGTAGTCGCGTGTGTGGTCGAGCGCCATGAGAATCATGATGATGCCGCGCACGACATCGACCGAGTCGATGCGCGCACGTGCGGGGCGGGCGGTGTCCGCGCGGTACGGTGCGGCGAGTTCGGTTACCTGTTCCGTGGCGCTTCGAGACGCTGTTCCCACATTCTGCTCCGGAAAAATGATTCGCCATTCGAAGGCGAGACGCTCGCGTGCGCTCGCCCAACCCGGCGAGCATGCCCCCGCGCGAAGTGCCGCGCAACTCAGTACGAGGTCCGGCCGGTGTCAGGTTTTGCTGACAGCCGGGGCGCCGCACGCGCAGGCGCACTCGAGACGCTCGATCTAGCGGACTGCGCACAGTTGTCCGCGACACCTTAGCTTGCACCCGACTACTCGCGGGGATCCACGAGCTGCACATCCGCTTCGGGCGCGTTCGACGGGCAACGGCCTCCTGTGGAACGAACCGTGCCCCGTTGGCGATCACATACGTCGTACACTGGCGGCTGAGCTCACCGCGCTCGACTCCACTTCTTCGGTTCACACTTTGTGACTCGGCAGCGCATCAGCGTAGTGATCCCGTGTTTCAACAGCGGGAGCTTTCTTCCGGAAGCGCTCCGCTCCGTGCGTGAACAGTCGCGTGCCGTCGACGAGGTCGTGGTGGTGGACGATGCGTCCACCGACGATTCCGCTGCGATCGCGCGGGAGCTCCAGGTCAGCTGCATCTCGCTCCCTTCGAATGTGGGGCCTGGAGCCGCACGCAATCGCGGTATCGCGGCCACGACTGGGGATCTCATCGCGTTTCTCGATGCCGATGATTATTGGACGCCGACGCACGTGGATGAGGTGGCAGGGCTGCTCGAGCGCTACCCACAGAGTGCGGTGGCATTCTCGCGGATTCGGCGTTTCGGGGATGAAGACCTCGTCGCGCCTGCAGAAGTACCGGAAGGCCCCCCATCCAACATGTTCTGGCGGCTGATCGAGGAGAACATCGTGGCTCAGTCGTCGGCGGTGGTCCGTCGTGACATTCTCGTGCGCAGCGGATGCTACGACGCTACGCTTCGCTACTCCGAGGATTACGATCTGTGGCTACGGCTGGCGCGCCGGTATCCGTTCGTGTGCACGAGCGACGTGACGGCCTGCTATCGCGTCCATCCCAATCAGGCTTCACGCAACGTTACGCAGATGGTGCTGGGCCGCTGGCGCGTGAAACACCACTTCTGGAGCCTCGCGAAAAAAAGAGAGGCGCCCGCATTCGTTGAGCAACTGGAAATGCAGATGTTGCGAGCTTTTGCGCTCGGGTTGCAAAGCGCGTGGGACGAGCGAAACGAGGCGCATTTGCGAGCCGCGCTCGCGGTGCGCAAGCTGGTGCCCAACAGCACAAAGATTCATAGATACTGGGAGCGACGGTATCGTTTGGGCTGGCCGTTCTGGGTCGCGATGGGTGGTGCGTGGGATCGCATGCTGCCGTCCGTGCGCCATGCCGTTCGGCCCTTGCTCAGCCCTTTGTTTGGACCCAGCAGTGAGCGAACGCCCCTTCCGGATTACCTGCCGCCGCCCGATAACGAGCTCGAGTGATCGCGATCGGCTCTCACAGGAACGCGCAGAAGTCCCCAGGCGACGCTCGCGCGCCGGAGGTGCACGCTCCACACATTTGCCGAGGCATACGCGCGACGCACCCGGTACGCCAGCTCCTGCAGTAGAGCCTCGCGCCAGGCCCAGCGCGGTCGTCCGAACAACAATCGCTCGCCAGACGCACGTCGCGTGCGCGCGAGCGACATCCCGTTCTCGACATAGTATCGGCGCAAATAGCGCACGCTCTGCCGCTCGACGGAGATGACGTGCTGCACACGCGCGTCGGGAACCCAGCGCCCCGATGCTCCACCGGCGAGCATCTCCTCGAGCACGGCCCACTCCTCACCGGCGGAGAGTGCGTTGCCGCGCCGGCCGAGCTCCGGATCGAATGGGTATCGCCGTTGCTCTTCGCTGCGCACCGCGAAGTTCGCACCGAACGGAAGGGTGTCGCGCGTCAGCGCCACGGGCACATTGCCAAGATCGCGAGCGGCGTAGGCGTTGTCGACATTCGGAAGTGCCGATTGCAGCCACGCTGGCGGGGTTCCCTCGAACATCGGACTGATCGGGCCGCCGAAGAAGGCCGCGTCGGGCCACGCTCGGAACGCGTCGTGATATGCGCGCAGCCACTTCCCATCGACCAGCACATCATCGTCGATCCACAGAATGTACCGACCCCGTGCATTGGCGATCGCCGCATTGCGCGCATGCGACAATCCGATTCGTGGCTCGACGACCGCGCGCACCGGCAGCGCGGTTGACGCGCTCGCGATGACCTCCGTCGTGCCGTCCTCCGAGCCGTTGTCGACGACGAGCACCTCCCACGAGAGCGACGGCGGGAGGTCGGTCGCAGCAAGCGATCGCAATGTTTGCCCGAGCGCACGGCAACGGTTCCTCGTGCAGATGGCGACGGTCACGAGCACGACGACGCCGCTCAGCCGAGCCGCCGCGTGAGGCGGCGTACCGTGTAGTCGAGAGCGCCCTCGAGCTCTCGCATAGTGGCTCCGAATTTTGCGACGCCGACGCTCTGCCACCAGTAGCGCGCAAACTGCCATCGATTCGGCAGATCGAAAATGCATTTGGCGTAGTACGCCCCGCGCCCGTGATCGTAGCTGCGCCAGAGCGCGGCGATTTCGGCGGGATCGCGACGCCCGTGGTGATGCTGCACGACCGGCTCCGGCACGTAGCTTCCGGCAAAGCCCGCCGCCGATGCACGCGCCACCGCGTCCACATCATCGTTGCAGAACGGCGTGCCCGGACCAAGCGCATCATCGAAGCCGCCGATTCGTGCGAGCACGTCGCGCCGAAAGGCCATGTTTGCGCCCTGTATCAGCCCCGTGGGCACGACACTGTGCGGCGGTATCGGTATCGGAGCGGCGTCCGTGCGAATGGTGATCGGATGATCATCGGCATCGTACAGCAGGATTCGTCCGCCGATGAAGCCACGACCCGGTTCTGCAAATGCATCAACCACGCGATCGACGAAGTCGATGGCGGGGTAGCAGTCATCATCCGTGAATGCGAGCAGTGCACCGCGCGCGGCCCGTATTCCGGCATTGCGCGCCCGCCCAAGCCCTCGTCGTGTTTCGATCGCAATCGTAACCGGTAGCTCGAGCGTGCCGGCCAAGCTCTCGAGGCGCGACGCAGTAGCGTCCGTGGATCCGTTGTCGACGATCACCAGCTCCCACGAGGAGTGCGCGCGCATGCGGCCAACCGCCGCGAAGAATGCGTCGAGCCTGTCGCTCCGGTTGCGCGTGCAGACGACGAGCGAGAGCAGCGGCGCATCGACCCGAGCCGCGGCGTCGCTCACGCGACCGGCGAGACGTTGCCGCCCGCGGCTCCCGCGCTCTCTCCCTCGTGAAGCCGAAGTCGCGGATTCATCTGCACCGATCCCACGAAGGCGATGCCCGCGCCCACGTTCACCTGCGCGCTTGGCCCGGGAAAGACTTCCCGCGACGTGAGGGTGTCCAGCACGACCGATTGCAGCGTGTACACGTTCGCCGGAACGTTGAGCTGGAGATCCACCTCCAGCGTGAACGGGCCGGCATGTGGCAGTGCGATACCATTGAGCGCGGTGTCCGTCGAGAACACCGTCGTGCCCGTCTCCACCGATGCGACGCGCAGCACCACGGATTCGCGCGTGCCGGTCCAGTGCGGCCGTACGGTGCCGGTGATCGTCACTGTGATCGTGCCGCCCGACGGCACCTCGCGTGGCGCGTGAACGACCATCGATTCGATGCGCGTGGCCGAGTCGCTCGCGATCGCATCGGCGGTGCTCGTCGTGGTATTCAGATACGACGCGATCGTCTCACCGGGCGTGCCGCTGTGCACCACGCGTCCGCGATTGAGCAGAATCGCCTTCGTGCACAGCTGCGCGATGCGATCCAGTTGATGCGACACGACCACGAGCGGCACCTGCTGTTTGCGCATCTCGGCGATTCGTCCAAAGGCCTTCTGCTGAAAGGCCGCATCGCCCACAGCGAGCACCTCGTCGATGATCAGCACATCGGGATCGAGATGCGCGGCGATCGCGAAGCCAAGGCGCGCGTGCATGCCCGTCGAATAGCGCTTCACGGGTGTGTCGATGAAGT
>DASXQD010000060.1:0-8498 GCA_036493195.1 Gemmatimonadaceae bacterium
TGCAGATGTAGACCGATGGGCCCGAGATGAACTTCCGGACGGAGTCCTTGGATTTTCCGCAGAAAGAACAACGCAGGTGTTTATCGTGACTCATGGGCATCCGCGAAGCGAGAAGGAACAGGTGGACGGGGAGCCGGACAGGAGCTGGACACGGGAGAGGCGCTATTAGTTAACACGCCCCCCGCGAGCCGGTCAACGACTTGACAGACTTGTGAAAGTTTTCACAAGACAGCCTTCTTCTCCGTGGCAACAAGTGCTCGTTCCTGGGCAATCACGGCGTCGATCAAGCCGTATTCCTTGGCCTCTTCGGCGCTCATGAAGCGATCCCGGTCGATGTCGCGCTCGATCTGTTCCACCGGCCGCCCCGTGTGCTTGGCCATGAGCTCGTTCATCTTCGCCCGCAGATACAGGATCTCGCGGGCCTGAATCTCGATGTCGGCAGCCGTACCCTGCGCGCCGCCCGACGGCTGGTGAATCATGATGCGCGCGTGCGGCAGCGCCATGCGCTTGCCGGGCCCGCCCGCCGCGAGCAGGAACGCGCCCATGCTCGCCGCCATCCCCATGCAGATCGTGCGAATCGGTGCATTGAGGAACTGCATCGTGTCGTAGATCGCCATCCCCGCGCTCACGCTGCCGCCCGGAGAGTTGATGTAGATGTTGATGTCGCGCTCGGGGTTGTCCGCGTCGAGGAAGAGCAGCTGCGCGATGATGATGTTCGCGACATCATCGTTGATCGGCGTGCCGAGGAAAATGATGCGGTCCATGAGGAGCCGCGAGAAGATGTCGTACGTGCGCTCGCCACGGCTCGACCGTTCGATGACGTACGGGGGATAGATGGACATCTAAAGTTTCTCGTTCTGAGAGAAATGGGTGAGCGTCCGAAAACCGGCGCTACGCGTGCTCTATCAGGTTCTTCTCACTCAGCCAGGCGAACACTTTATCCTCGGTGATGCTCCGCTCGAGCTCCTTGAGTCGCCCCGCCTTCTGCAACGACGCGTACACCTGTCCGGGCTCCGCACCGCGCTTCTTCGCCACGTCCGCCACCCGCTCATCGATGTCGGCTTCGGTCGCGGCCAATCCTTCGCGTGCGGCAATCGTCTCGATCACGAGATCGCGACGCACCTGCCGCACGGCCATGGGTCGAAACTCGGAGGCGAACTTCTCTCGCTCGCTCTCGGGTATCTGGTACGCCTCACCGTACGCCTGCACCAGCTGATTTACCCAGCTCGGCGGAACGTCGAATGGATTCGCGGCGAGCAGCTCATCGATGAGCTTCTGCCGCACTTCCGAATCGGCTTCGTGCTCCGCGTGCTTCGCGAGATCCTCGCGCACCGTGGCGTGCAGCGCATCGAGCGAATCGAAGTCGCCCACCTCGCGCGCGAATGCATCATCGAGGTCGGGGAGCGACTTCCGCTTCACGTCCGTGAGAGTGACGCGCACCTTCTTCGTTTTGCCACGCTGCGCCTCATCGGGGAAGTCGTCGGGCCACTTCACAGGTCGCTCCGTCGACTCGCCGGGCGCCGTCTCCATGATGAGCTCCTCGATCCCCGGAATCGCCTGGCCGCCGCCGAGCACGAGGCGATACTCCTTGCCTTCTGGCATGCTGCCGTCGTCTTCCGCGGTCGCGAGCTGCACCGTCACCTGATCTCCGGGCAGCGGACGTTCGCTCACGGGCGCCCACGTCGCGCGCTGATCGCGCAGCGTCTCCACCTGCTCGCGAAGCTGCTCGTCGGTGACCGGCTTCGACGCACGCGTGACCTTGAATCCCGCGGTGTGCGGCAGCTCGATCGACGGACGGATCTCGAGGTGCAGCTGAAAGGTCAGCGGCTGCCCGTCTTCGGCCTTGAGATCGTGAATGTGCGGCTGCGTCGCGAGATCGAGCTTCTCCCGATCGAGCACTTCCTTGAACGCCGCCTGCACGAGCCCTTCGATCGCTTCCTGCCGAATCGCCGCCGCGAACTTCTTGCGCACCATTCCGGCGGGCGCCTTGCCCGGACGAAAGCCCGGAAGCCGGACCTGGCTCGCGTAGCGCTTTGCGGCGCGATCCTCTGCCTCCTGCACTTCCGGAAGCGGAACCGACACTTCGAGGAGACGTTCGAGCCCCTCGGCTTTGACTGGAGTGATGTCTATCTGCATGGGGGAAAGATAACTCCTTCCCCGAGGCCGAGGCGCTATCGCCGCACTTCGGCCCGTTCGTGCGCCAGCGACCAGCCCTGATGAATGCTCTCCATCACCGAGTCGGGGCGCGTGAGCTGGATCATGTGGCCCGCGCGCGGAAGCACGACCAGATGGGAGTGATGCACCTGGTTGTGCAGCCGGTAGCCGTGCCGCGAAGGCGAGGCGACACGGTCACCGTCGCCGACGACGATCACGAGAGGCATCTCGATATCGCCGTAGCGCGTCACGAGTCCTGCGGCCGAGCGAAGCGAAGCGGTGTTGCGTGCGAGGCGGCGTCGCTCGCTCACGCGCCGAACGCTCGCTGCCTCGCGAAGTGGAACGAGCGCATCCGCGAAGGGCACCGGCTCCGGAGAGAACTTGACGCGAAGTGCCGCGTCGTGCGCCGTCCGTCCGACCATCGGGGCGACGAGCGACCCGAGACGGCTCACCACGCGAAGCTGTGGATCGGTCGCGCGAATGGATGCATCGGCGTAGCAGAGCGGGTTGATGAGCACGAGTCCCGCAAAGTCCTCGGGGTAGCGCAGCGCGAGCGCGAGCGCCGCGACCGCGCTCCACGAGTGTGCGACGAGCAGCGGCTGTTCGGCGCCGAGCTCGCGAAGAGCGAGCCGGAGGACGCGCGTTTGCGCGTCGAGCGTGAAGTCGTGGCGCGCCCGCTCGCTGCCGCCGCATCCGGGACGGTCGATGAGGAGCGTTCGGAAGTCGTAGGATACCCGGGAGAGCAACGGCGCCATGAAGTCCGACGCGTCGCCATCGTCGCCCTGCAGCACGACGACGGTACGGCCCTCGCCGCGATCGATGGCATGGAGATGCGTCTGCTCGACGAGCACGAGATTGCGATCGGGAGCCAGCGACGAGTGATGCGAACCGGATCGCCGTAGAAGGGCGACGATCGTGGCACTTCCCGCGACGACGATTGCGAACCCCACGAGCCAAGTAGCCACAGACTCCTCCCCGGAAGAGGTAGAGCGCTACGGTGCAAGGGGATACGGTATCTTCCTTCAGATGCTGCGTCAACTGGCCGACTCAGCAATGGATGACTGAGTCATCGAATCGCAGGCAGGCCGGCCGCCGGTTGACATAGGGGGCAGGGGTATGTATGATTATACGGGTAGGGGGTATCGATCTTTCGACCTGGTGAAAATCACATGGAAAAGTTGACGCTTGCGATCGATGGAATGAGCTGCGGGCATTGCGTGGCGCGCGTGAAACAGGCGCTCACGGCACTCCCGGGCGTACAGGTGAACGATGTGGCGATCGGCTCCGCATCAGTCGCCTACGACTCGACCGCTACGACTCCGGAGAAGATCGCGACGGCCGTGAGCGACGCCGGCTATCCCGCGCGCACCGCGAACGCCGGAGCAGCGAGGTAGTCGTGGCCGCGGCGACGATCGGCGCTGGCGCATCCGGCTCAGCCGCCTCGGCGCGCCGCGAGCAGATCCGCATTCCCGTGTCCGGAATGACGTGCGCGGCATGCCAGGCGCACGTGCAGCGCGCACTCGCGCAGCAGCCGGGCGTCGAGGACGCATCGGTGAACCTCATGATGGAGACAGCCGCGGTCACCTTCGATCCGGCCGTCGCGACTCCCGAGGGGCTCGTGGAGGCGATTCGAGCTACGGGGTACGGTGCGGAGCTGCCCGCGCTCGATCTGTCGGTGCTCGAGGAGCAGGACGCGCGCGACCGCACGCAGCGCGAGGAGCTGCGCGCGCTCGTGCGCAAGGCGATCTGGAGCGGCGCCGCCGCACTCATCGCCATGCTGCTTCCCCTGCTCGGACTCGGCGTACGCGTGCGCTCGTTCGCCATGCTCGCGCTCGCGGTGGTCGTGATCGTGTGGGCCGGCCGGCACTTCTATGTGCGCGCGTGGCAGGCGCTCATGCATCGCACGGCTGACATGAACACGCTCGTCGCGGCCGGCACGGGCGCGGCGTTCATCTACTCCGTGGTGGCGACGCTCGCGCCCTCGTTTTTCTCCTCGCACGGCGTCGCGCCCAATCTGTACTACGAGCCGGTCATCATCATCATCGCGCTCGTGCTCGCGGGCAACACGCTCGAAGCGCGAGCAAAGCGCCACACGTCGACGGCGCTGCGCGCGCTCGTCGAGCTGCAGCCGCAGAGTGCGCGCGTGGTGCGCGGCGGCGAGGAGCTCGACGTGCCGGTAGGGCAGGTGGTGCCCGGCGACGTGCTCCTCGTGCGTCCGGGGGAGCGCATTCCCGTGGACGGCGAGATCGTCTCCGGATCGAGCGCGGTGGATGAGTCGATGCTCACGGGCGAATCGATGCCGGTCGAGAAGCACGATGGCGATCGTGTGATCGGCGCGACGATCAACCGCACCGGCGCCTTCCGCTACCGCGCGACCACGCTCGGCGCGCACAGCGTGCTCGCGCGCATCGTGCGGCTCATGCGCGATGCGCAGAGCTCGCGCGCTCCGATCCAGGCGCTCGCGGATCGCGTGAGCGGGATCTTCGTGCCCGTCGTGATGCTGCTGTCGGTGGTTACGTTTTTCACGTGGTACCTCGTGGTGCACGGGAGTGGTGCACCAACGGGGACGGCCTTTGTGCGTGCCTTTGCGGCGGCCGTAACGGTACTCATCATCGCCTGTCCGTGCGCCATGGGGCTCGCGGTCCCGACGGCCGTGATGGTCGCCACGGGCCGCGGCGCAGAAGCCGGAATTCTGATCAAGGGCGGCGAGGCGCTACAGCGCACGGGCGACGTGACTACGGTGGTGCTCGACAAGACGGGAACGGTCACGGAGGGTGCGCCAGCGGTAACGGATGTGCTCGCGGCACCCGGCGCGGAGCGAAGCACCGATGAGCTGCTGCAGCTCGCGGCGTCGATCGAGTCGGAGAGCAGCCATCCGGTGGCCGAGGCGATCGTGAGGCGCGCGCGGGAGCGGGCGCTCGCGAAACAGGATGTCGAGTCTGTTGCATACATAGTCGGGCGCGGCATCACCGGAGTCGCTGGCGATGTCGCGCTCGCGGTGGGCAATGCCGAGTTGATGGCCGAGTGGTCGGTGAGCGTCGCGCCGCTCGAGGACCGTGCGAGCGCGCTGGCTGGCCAGGGCAAGACCATCGTGTACGTGGCGGCGAACGGAGCGCTCGCCGGGCTGCTCGCCATTGCCGATCCGATTCGCGCTACTTCGAGAGCCGCGGTCGCGCAGCTGCGCGCGATGGGGCTCACGGTCGTGATGCTCACGGGCGATGACGCGCGCACGGCGCAGGCGATCGCCCGCGAAGCCGGCATCGATCGCGTGGTCGCCGGCGTGCTGCCCGAGGGCAAGGTCGCGGAGATCGCGCGTCTTCAGAATGCAGGCGCGGTGGTCGCAATGGCGGGCGACGGGATCAACGATGCGCCAGCGCTGGCGAAGGCGGATGTGGGGATGGCGATGGGCGGAGGCACCGCGATCGCAGCCGAAGCGGCGGATGTCGTTCTCATGCGCAGCGACCTGGCTACAGTGGCGCAGGCCATCCTGCTCTCGCGCCGCACGATGCGGACGATGCGACAGAATCTCTTCTGGGCCTTCGTCTACAACGTGATCGGAATTCCCGTGGCTGCCGGCGTGCTGTATCCGGAGTTCGGCATTCTCCTCACCCCGGTGATCGCGAGCGCCGCGATGGCGTTCAGCTCCGTGAGTGTCGTGACGAACAGCCTGCGTCTCAAACGCGCGAAACTTTCATGACGGAGAAGGCATCCATGAAGAAGGCGGTGGGCGTCGAGCCAGACATCAAGGCGCGAAATCTCCGGCGGCTGCGGCGCATCGAGGGGCAGGTGCGCGGGCTGCAGAAGATGGTCGAGGAGGACCGCTACTGCGCCGACATCATGACGCAGATCTCATCGGTGCACGAGGCGTTGCGCGCGGTGGGCAGAGAGCTGATGCGCAATCATCTCAAGCATTGCGCGACGGCTGCGATCAAGCACGGCGATGGCAAGGCGGACGCGATGTACGACGAGCTCGTGGAGATGATGTACAAGCACAGCCGGTGAGCGGCGCTGCCTAAATCCAGCCGGCCTCGCGGTACCATGCGAGCGTCGAGCGCACGCCGTCGCGCAGCGAGATCTTCGGCGTGTAGCCGAGCTCAGTGCGGGCGCGCGTGATGTCGAAGGCTCGACTCTTCGTGAAGAACGCCACGCGCCGTCGGTAGAGCGGCGGCTCGATCTTGAGGGGCGCGCACAGAGCTTCGCACACTGCGCCCGCCGCCCAGAACGGCCACACGGGCAGATGCATGCGGAGCGGCTCGACCCCCGCTTCCTCGGCGATGAGAGCAACGAGCGCGTTGAGAGACATGAACTCGTCGCTTCCTACGATGTAGGTGCGGCCCACCGCAGATGGCGATTCGCCGGCGAGGCGCACGCCATCGATGAGATCGTCGATGTGCACCATGCTGAAGAGCGCATCGCCACGTCCGAGAATCGGGAAGCGGCGATGCGCCACGCCGCGAAACATCTTGAGGAGTCTGCGATCGCGCGGGCCGTACATCGGCGCGGGACGTACCACCGTCAGGGGTACGCCGAGTCGCGCGGCGGTGCACACCGCCTGCTGCTCGCCCTCGAGCTTCGTGTGCTGGTAGATGTCACCGGGGCCGAAAGGCGATGACTCGCTCGCAGGCGGATGCTCGATGTCGCCGTGCACGCCAACGGTGCTGATGTGCACCACGCGCGATACGCCCGCCCCCGCTGCGGCGATGATGAGGCGCGACGGCCCTTCGACGTTCACCGAGCGGAACTCCTCATCGGGGAGTCCGGCCTGGCGGAAGATCGATGCGAAGTGATAGACCACCGACACGTCGCGCACCGCACGTGTGAGCGAGGCGGAGTCCTTCATGTTGCCGACGGCCACCTCGACGCCCGCGAGCTCCAGCGCGCGCGCGTGTGATCGGTCGCGGACGAGGGCGCGCACGCGGTATCCGTTTCCAGCAAGCGCACGGAGCATCGCCGAACCAGCGAAGCCGGTTGCGCCCGTGACGAGCACACGCCCCTGCCGTGGATCTGCAGGGGCCGGGTACACCGGTGAGCTTCCGGGTTCGTTGCGATCTGCGCGCGCGAACGTGCTCGTCATGTTCAGGGTGTCCAAGCGGCTAGTATAAGACATGTACCTGGTAGACGCCCGAGGTGCGCGAGGCGTATCGGTCTCGCCTCGCAATTCGTCTACGAGTATCGCTACAACGTGCCATCTTCGTGCCGTTTCCCCGGTTATCCAGTCCATTGCCGCTCGAGCCAACGCAAGCGCCCGGCTCCTCTCGAACCGCCGTACACATGGTCGTGCGGATGGTGCTCATCCTGGTAGCCGCCTTCGCCTGCTGGCACTGGATCGACTGGGCGCGCGTCTGGAACGCACTCGCATCGATGTCGCCCCTCGCCCTCGGGATCGCTGTCGCGCTCGCATCCGCAGATCGCGTGCTGATGGGCTTCAAGTGGCGCCAACTCGTCCGCGCCGCTGGAGGATCGCTGCGGCTGCGCGACGCGACGAACATCTACTATCAGACGTGCTTCACCGACCTCGTCTTCCCGAACGTAGTCGCGTCCGAGGGGCTTCGCGTGTACCTCGGTCGCCGGCTCGGCATCCCGCTCGCGCTCCTGCTCGGATCGATGGCGATCGAGCGCATGGTCGCCGCGGCGGTAGCGATCGTGCTCGCAGCAGCAGGGCTCCTCTATCTCGCGGCCGAGGTCGAGCCGCAAATGCGCCTGCTCTTTCTCGAGATCATCGGCGCGACCGCGGTGATCGCAGGATTCGGGGTGCTCGCGATCTGGTGGACGCCTCTGCATCGGATCGCGGGCCGCGCGGTGCGAGAGCGCATCTCGCCCAAACTGTTTCAACTCCTGAAAAAGGTGTCGGTCTCGCTGGTAGCGTATCGCGCGCAGCCGGCTACACTCGCGATCAATCTCGTGCTCGCAATCGCCGAGAATCTGTTTCAGATCGTGAACTTCTACGTCATTGGCCGCGGGCTCGGCGTACGCGTGCCGGTGCTTCCGTTTTTCGCGGCGATCGCGGTGACGGCACTCGTGCGTCGCCTCGCGATGCACGTGGAGGGGCGCGGGCTCGGCGAGGGTGCGGCCGTTGTGATGTTCGCGCTGCTCGGTGTGCAGAAGGATGCGGCCGTCGCGCTCACGTTCGCGCACTACGCACTGTGGCTGCTCGCGTCACTGCCCGGAGCGTATCTGTTGCTGAGGAGTGGGGTGCGATTGAGCGATCTGCGCGCGAGCGCCGCGGCGTGAGCTGAGCACTCGCCGTCACGCGCTCTGGCGATGATCGCTGACGCCGAGCATCGTTCGCCAATGAAATTCGTTCACCACCACAGGGAGCGCGCGTCATGTCCGATCCCTCCCGC
>DASXQD010000061.1:0-11053 GCA_036493195.1 Gemmatimonadaceae bacterium
GGCGAGTTCCTGAGCAACTACTCGAAGATCTATCTCGAGGATGAGATCAAGCGCATCCCGGGGGTCGGCAATGCGCAGACGTTCGGGAATCTGAACTTCGCGATGAACATCGAGCTCGATCCCGACAAGATGGCGCAGCTCGGGGTCACGGTTTCGGACATCACCGCTGCCGTCAACGAGCAGAACAACACCAATCCGGCGGGATCGGTGGGACGCGAGCCGGCGCCCGCCGGCACGCAGCTCACGCTTCCCGTCACGACGCTCGGACGCCTGTCCACACCCAAGGAGTTCGAGGACATCATCATCCGTGCGCGGCCCGACGGCTCGGTGCTGCGCATCTCCGACGTCGGCACCGTGCGGCTCGGCGCCCGCGACTACGGGCTCGTCGGCATGTACAACGGCAAGCCGGTCGCTCCGATCATCGTGTACCTCCGGCCCGGCGCCAACGCGCTCGCCGTGCGCAACGCGTACATCAAGCGCATGGCGGAGCTCGAGAAGTCGTTCCCGGCCGGCGTGCATCACGAGATCGGCTTCGACACGACGCCGTTCGTCACGACCTCGATTCACGAAGTCGTGAACACGCTCCTGATCGCGATGGCGCTGGTGACACTCGTCGTCTTCATCTTTCTCCAGAACTGGCGCTCGACCGTCATTCCCCTGCTGGCCGTGCCGGTCTCGATCATCGGCACCTTCTTTGGACTGTGGGTGCTCGGCTTCACGATCAATCTGCTCACGCTCTTCGGCCTGACGCTCGCGATCGGAATCGTGGTCGATGACGCGATCGTCGTGATCGAGAACGTCGAGCGCATCATGGAGCAGGAGAAGGTCTCGCCGCGCGTCGCCGCCGACAAGGCGATGAGGCAGGTGACCGGAGCGCTGATCGCGATCGTCGCCGTGCTGTGCGCGGTGTTCATTCCCGTCGCGCTCGTGGGCGGCATCACCGGCGAGATGTACAAGCAGTTCGCGGTCACGATCGTGCTGTCGGTGGTGATCTCCGGTATCGTTGCGCTGACGCTCACGCCGGCACTCTGCTCGGTGCTCCTGCGTCCCGGCGGCCATGCGCCAACGAGCGGACCGTTTGCCTGGTTCAACCGCAGGTTCGAGGGCTCGCGGCGCGGTTACCTCGGCGCGCTTGGACGCATGCTCGGCAGTCCGAAAGCCGTGTTCGCGTCGTTTGCGGTGGTCGTGGCGCTCGTCATCGTGCTCGTACGCGTCGTTCCCGGCGGCTTCCTGCCAACGGAAGACAAGGGCTTCTTCGCGATTGCCATCGAGCTTCCGGCCGGCGCGTCGCGCCAGCGCACGGATGCGGTGGTCGCGCAGGTGCAGAAATATCTGCTCGAGCAGCCGGGAGTCGCGAAGACGGTGGCGCTCACGGGACTCAGCCTGCTGCAGGGCGGCGCCGCGCAGACCAGCTCGGCCACCGTGTTCGCGGGGCTCAAGCCGTGGGACGAGCGCAAGACGCCGGACACGCAGCTCGATGCCATCCTCGGCAAGGCGAACGGCGCGTTCTCGCAGATCAAGGACGCGGTCATCTTCGGATTCAATTTTCCGGAGATCCCGGGACTCGGCGTCACCGCCGGACTCGAGATGGATCTGCAGGATCGCAGCGTGAACGACGTCACGAAATTCGCAGGGCTCGCGCAGCAGTTCGTCGCCGATGCGAACAAGCTGCCGGAAGCGCAGGGGCTCACGACGAACATCAACGTCAACTTCCCGCAGCTGTTCGTGCACGTCGATCGCGAAAAGGTGAAATCGCTGGGCATCTCGCTCACGGATCTGTTCCAGACGCAGCAAGCGATGTTGTCGACGCTGTACATCAACGACTTCAACATCTACGGCAAGACCTTCCGTGTGCAGGCCGAGGCGCAGCCCCAATTCCGCGAACGCCCGGAGGACGTGGGACGCCTGTACGTTCGCAGTCCGGCCGGCCAGATGATCCCCGTGTCGTCGCTCGTGACCACGGAGTTCAAAGGTGCGCCGAACATCGTCACACGCTTCAACGGCTTCACGGCCGCGGTGGTGAATGGAACGCCCGCGCCCGGAAAGAGCTCGGGCGAGCTGCTCAAGGCCGTGCGCAATCTCGCCGACACGAAATACGCGCCGCTCGGAATGGGCTACGCGTTCAGCGGCCAGTCGTACGAGGAAGTGCAGGGCGGCACCGCTTCGCTCGTCTTCGCGATGGGCATCATCATGGTCTTCCTGGTGCTCGCTGCGCTCTACGAATCCTGGTCGATCCCGTTCGCGGTGCTCTTCGGCGTTCCATTCGGATTGCTCGGCGCACTGCTCGGCGTGTTCATCCGCCAGATGCCGAACGACATCTACTTCCAGGTCGGACTGATCGTCGTCGTCGGACTCGCTGCGAAGAACGCGATTCTGATCGTGGAATTCGCGAACGAGCTTCGCGCGCAGGGGCTCTCGATTCGCGAGGCGGCCGTGGAAGCGGCGCGCGAGCGACTCCGCCCGATTCTCATGACGTCGTTCGCCTTCATCCTCGGCGTCGTCCCCCTGCTCGTGGCGAGTGGTGCCGGTGCCGGAAGCCGGCACTCGATCGGAACGGGCGTGTTCTTCGGAATGCTCTTCGCCACGACGGTCGGAATCTTCTTCGTTCCTTCGTTCTTCGCCGAGATACGGATGCTGAGTGAGCGTGGATTGTTCAAGCGGAAGCACGCGGCGCAATCGACTGCCGCAACGTCCGTAGCGGGGGATGACTGAGCATGCCGGTACTACGCAAAACCGTACGGCCAGTGCTCGTGCTGCTCGCAGCTGCCGGATGCGCAATTGGACCGAGCTACAAGCGACCGGAGGTTGAGGCGCCTCCCGCGTGGCGCACGCCCTCGAAGGCCGAGGACTCGTCGCGCACGTTCTTCGATTCGCTGGCCAGCGGAAAGAATCTCATCGCACCGCCGGCAGCGGCGCAGGCCGACACGCCATCCGGCGCGGCGACGGTGCGGCGTCCGGACTGGCGCGCGAGCTACGAGTCACGCGCGCTGAGCGCGGGCTCAGAGCTCAGCTGGGCGGAGCTCATCAAGGATCCCGCGCTGCAGGCGCTCATCGACACGGCCGTGCAGAACAATCGGGACGTGCGCGTGGCCATCGCGACCATCAACGAGTTCCGCGCAGAGTACGGTGTGTCGAAGGGACCGTTCTTCCCGCAGGTCAACGGCGCAGTCAACGTGGGGCGCGAGAAGATACAGATCCTGCCCGGGCAGTCGACGGCGTTCAACGTCGCGCAGATCACGGCGAATCTGCAGTGGGAGCTCGACTTCTGGGGGCGGCTGCGCAGAAACACCCAGGCCGCGCGCGCCGAATATCTGGCGAGCGAAGAGGGACGACGATCCGTCGTTCTCACGCTCATCAGCGACGTGGCGACGGCGTATCTGCAGCTTCGCGAGCTCGATCTGGATCTCGAGATCTCGCAGCGCACGCTCGCGTCGCGGCAGGAGACACTGAAGCTCGCGCTTCGACGGTATCAGCAGGGGCTCATCTCCGAGCTCGACGTTCGGCAGTTCGAATCCGAGGTCGACAACTCGGCGGTCGCGATCGCGGATTTCCAGCGTCAGATCGCGCAGCAGGAGAACGCGTTGAGCGTGCTCGTAGGGCATGCCCCCGCACCGATCGCGCGCGGACAATCGCTCACCGACGTTCTCGGTACGTTCGTCCTGCCCACGGAGCTGCCGGCCGACCTCATCGCGCGGCGTCCCGACGTGCGACAGGCGGAGGAAGCGCTCGTCGCGGCGAACGCGCGTGTGGGGGCTTCTGAAGCGGCTCTCCTCCCCACGGTCACGCTTTCGGGCCAGTACGGCACGCAAGGGGACAAGCTCAATCACACCTTCCAGAGCAACGGCGAGATCTATCAGATCTTCGGCGGCATCTCGATTCCACTCTTCCACGGCGGCGCGTTGCGCAACGAAGTGCGCGCGTCGCGTGCCCGTGCCGATGAGGCGCGATTCTCGTACGAGCAGGCGACGCTCGTGGCCCGGCGCGAGGCCGAAGATGCGTTCGTGGGTGTGCGTGCGTCGCGCGATCAGGCCGTGGCGCAGCAACGGCAGGTGGATGCCCTGCGGCGCGCCTTCGACCTGGCCAACCGTCGCTACCAGAACGGTGTTTCGAGCTATCTCGAGGTGCTCGACGCCGAGCGCAATCTGTTTTCGAGCGAGCTGGCGCTGACGCAGGCGCAACGACAGGAGCTCGTGGCCGGAGTGCAGCTGTACAAGGCGTTGGGCGGCGCCTGGACCGGCACTTCCGGATCGCGGTAACCGCGCGAATCATAGCGCTCGCCCACTCCCAACCGTCGTTCACCCCGCATTCGTTTGCGGGTGATGCGGGGGTTCCTAGACTGGCGGTGTCGTTCTAGGAACCTTTCTCTGGGAGCCAAGGCCATGCTAAGAAGTGTTGCACGCATCATCGCCGCCGGGAGTGTGGCTGCGGCGCTCGTTGCTTGCGGTGGAAGCAGTAACAGTACGTCCACAGGTCCCACGCCGGTGTTCACATCCGTTTCCGTGGCGCCCGTCGCGCCGAATGTGAGTGTCAGTGCGACAGTCACGATGTCGGCGCTCGCGAAGGATCAGAACGGCGCCGCGTTCTCGGGCGCGCCTGCGGCGGTCTGGAGCTCGAGCGATGAGACGAAGGCAACGGTCGATGCCGCCACCGGCGTAGTCACCGGAGTCGCGAGCGGCACTCCGACGATCACAGCGTCGATCACGGTGGGCAGCGTCAACCATACCGGCTCGCAGCCGGTCACGGTAACGACGCCAACGCCGACCGCCGGCGTGACGGCGACCACGGGCCAGGCATTCGAGCCGCCGGGAGTCACGATCGCGCGTGCATCTGGCACCGGTACCGTGACGTGGACGTTCCAGAGTCTGGCGCACACCGTCACGTGGGATACGCAGCCCACTGGCGCAAATGTGGCTGATATCGATCCCACTCAGAACGCTCAGGTGCCCCGCGATTTCACTGTGGCGGGCCACTATACGTATCACTGCTCGATTCACCCGGGCATGCACGGCACGGTGGACGTTCAGTAGGACGCATGGCTCCGTTGCACCGAAGGCTCCGACGCGGAACTGTGTGGGAGCCTTCGTGTATGCGGGGCTGTCGGGGCGCGTCGCGCCGATGTCGAACGGGTGTTGTGCGGCAACTCGCCGCGTCATCCTGAAAACCCCCTTTCGTGAGCAACGAATCATGCTACGCGTATCCGCACGCACTCTCGCCGCCGGACTCATTACCGCAGCGCTCATGGCCTGTGGAAGCTCGTCCACCTCGCCGGTCACGACACCGGGTACCGTCACCGCCGCCTCGAGCCTGCAATTCTCCCCGTCGAGCGTGACGGTCACGATGAATGGCGCTCCCGCAACGGTGACTTGGGTATTCCAGAGTGTCGCTCACACCGTCACGTGGGACACGCAGCCGACGGGTGCGACCGTCACCAACATTGGCTTGACGTCGAACGCATCGGTGTCGCGTGATTTTTCGGTGGCCGGCACCTACACGTATCACTGTTCGGTTCACCCGTTCATGACGGGTACGGTAATCGTGCAGTGATCGGCGTTCCGCGACCCGCCCTGCAGCGAGTTCTACAGGGCGTCGCGGATGAACGCCTGCAGCTTCTGCCGATAGCTTCTGCCGCTCGTGTGGCGCGAGCCGTCGTGCAAAATCACGACGAAGTCGCCCTGGAACCACGGCTGCAGCTCTCGCACGCGCTCGGTGTTCACGATCGTCGAGCGGTGGATGCGAAGGAAGCGCGCGGCCGGAAGCCGTTGTTCGAGTCGAGTGAGTGTGTCACGCACCAGGTGCGTGTCCGCGCCCACGTGAATCTTGGCGTGGTTGTCGACAGCTTCGATGTAGTCGATGTCGGAGGTGCGGAGCAGCAGCAGCCGACCGTCCACCTTGATCGCGAGCCGCAGATCGCGTCGCTGTCTGCGACCCAGGTGCTCCAGCAGCGCTTGCAACTGCTGTCTGTCGGGTCCCGCGTCCGAGCGCGATGCGGCGGGATCCGCCATCCGCTTCTTCGCGCGTCCGAGCGCCTCGGCAAAACGCTCGCGCTCCACCGGCTTGAGCAGGTAGTCGAGCGCATGCACCTCGAACGCCTGCACGGCGTATTCGTCGTACGCCGTCACGAAGATGACGAGCGGCATGCGCTCCGCGCCCACGGCTTCGATCACGCCGAAGCCGTCGAGCTCGGGCATCTGAATGTCCAGGAACACGAGCTGCGGCGAGTGCTTCTCGATCGCCAGAATTGCATCGGCGCCATTGCCGCACTCACCCACGATCTCGATGTCCGGATGATCCGCGATCAGCGTGCGCATGCGCGCGCGCGCGAGCGGCTCGTCATCGACGACGAGCGCGCGAATCATTGGTGATGTCTGTTTGTCCGTGGCCGCGCTCACGACAGCTCCTCCCCCGTGTGATATGGAATCGAGATCCGAACCGCAAAGCCCGCATTGGGCGCGGTCGTCACCGCGAATGTGTGCAGCTCTCCGTACAACCGTTCGAGCTGCTCGCGGATATTGCTCAGGCCAATGCCTTTCGGCAGCGCGTCGGGTGCGCGAAGCTCGCAGCCGACGCCATCGTCGATCACCGCCAGCTTGACCGTGTCACCATCCCGATGCGCCAGAATCTCGAGCTTGCCGCCGCACGCGCGCGGGCTGAGCCCGTGACGAATCGAGTTCTCCGCGAGCGGTTGCAGCAGCAGATTCGGCACGAGCGCACGGCTGGCCGCAGGATCGACCGAGATCGAGATGCGCAACCGATCCTGAAACCGCAGCTGTTGAATCATCACGTAGCGCTCGAGCAGCTGAATCTCGCGCTCGATGGGCACCTCCTGCTCGCCCGCATTGTGCAGCGACAATCGCAGGAAATCGCTGAGCCCCGTGAGCATTCGCTCGGCGGATCGTGGATCGCTCGGAATCAGCGCCACGATGCCGTTCATCGTGTTGAAGAGAAAGTGCGGATTCAATTGCAGGCGCAGGCTGCGCAGCTGGGCCTGCGCGAGCGCCACGCGAAGGTCCTCTCGCTCCTGTGACTCGCGATAGTACGTCTCTGCCAACCGCTCGTGCCACGATGTCGCGTAAGTCGCGATCGAGCCCGCGACGGCGAGCAGCAGAATTTTCGCTCCCTCGTCCAGGAACGACACGGTGGCAGTGCCGCTCGCGAGGATCGGGCTGGCCGTCATCGTCACGTGACCGGTGAGCACGAGCAGCACGACGAGCGAAAAATATTCGACCACGACGAGCATCGCCGTTGCCGCCGCTTTCCGCGTGGACGATGCGATCGGACGCGCTGCGAGAATGACGAAATACGCCAGAAAAACCGGCGACTTGAGGGCCAGCGCTCCCGATTGCGCGAAGCTGTAGCCGGCAATGATCGCCGTCACCGCCGTGATGTCCACGAAGGGGTTCACGAACGCCACCCACTGAGGCAGTGGCTGCTCGCGGATGTTGCGGTGCGCGTCGAGCCAGAACTGGGCGAGCGACCAGGCGAGCGTCGGGATCAGTACTGCCCAGTTCGCGTGCTGCACGGAGATCGGGATGTGCGGCGCATAGACGAACGCAGCCAATGCAAGCGATGCGAGCACCGCCGCCCGAACGCCGTTCAGCAGCCTCTCGGCGCGCTCGCGCTGTACCTCGATAGCGGGGCGAGCCATTTCCATAGGCAGCATCATCGCCCCACATCGACCTCATGGGAAGGGTAGCGCTTCCACGCCAACACCAGCAGCGCAACGAGTGTGATCGCCGGGGGAATTGGCGAGCGGTCGAACACCATCACGCTCGCGGTGGTGGCCCCCACCATGATCACGGCGAGTGCGAGCGATGCGAGATACTCCAGGTGCCCCGTGATCAGCAGCACACCGCCGCCGAGCTCGACCACCGCAGTCACATATCGGAGCCACTGTCCAAAACCGAGGCTGGCGAAGAGCTCGACCATCAGTGCCACTCCCGAGAGCTTCACCAGTCCTGCGATCACGAACAGCATTCCAAGGGCAAGCTCGGCGATCCGCACCCATCCAAGGCGGATCGCCCACGACGCGCCCATTAGTGCAGCCGGTAGCTCGCGGCGAGGCGCCAGGTCGTCACGTCCTTGGGGACGGAGTAGACCTCGGCGGTCACCGCGAAGAACGCGGGAAGATTCACGGTCGCGCCGCCGAGCACCGCCACTCGAGTGAGATTCACTTCGACTTGCGTGTTATCGGTGATCCCGTCGAGACTCGTGAAACCGACCTCGAACCGCGGTCGCAGCCAGGTAATGCCGGAACCGGCAAAGAGATCGAAGCGGCCGCTGCGGGAGGTTACGCCGTAGACCCCTTCGAGCCCATACATGTTGGGCTTGAACGTGTCGTCCGATGGCTTGGTGCCGTAGCACCCAGCTTCCGGATCTGTCTGTTGGAGCGAGCTCTGCGAGCACGTGATGGGTCCGGTCACGTGTCCGATCGTGCCATGCGCGCGAAGCATGAGCGCAGACGACGAGAACGGCCCGAATCCTCCCAACCGCGCCGTCTCCGAAAGCGCGGCGCCGCCGAGATTGGGATGCGCGTCGCCGACTTGGACCGGAGGGATGTAGCTGGCTTCGATCGCGAGACCCAGGGGCAGCGTGAGCACGAGACGCGGACGGGCGAACACGCTGGTGAGACGCGAGTGCTGCTGCGAGCTCGCGGTGTAGCACTCGCTCGCGTGCTCGATAGCCGGATCCGCCGTTGGCACGGGCGAGACTTCCGCCTGAAGCTCCAAATGCCACGCCGCTTGACGGCGCGGCGCGTCGAGAGTGGAAAAAGCAATGGGGGCCGAGTAGAACGCGAGCAGCTTGGCTTCGTTGCTATTCGGACCAGGACGACATTGGGCTCGCGCGGCGGGGACGGCGACACCGGCCAACGCGACGAGAACTCCTAAAGATTTGCGCACGGGGGGACGTTATGCCGCACCCCGGCAAGAGTGAACCGATGGGTGGTGGATGACCACTGTGTGGGGGTGAACGTGTCCTGCGGTCGGGCGAAGGCCCGGTGCACGCCAGCTCTCGTGGGTACTGGCCGGTCAGGAACTTAGCACCCGTCCCGAGGCGTTCACCCCCCACACCCTAATCCACCCGACTCACGTGGCGACACAGGCAGCCCCGATTCCGGCTAACGTCGATTCCGACGAAGCCGTTCCGTACCGCTGGATCATCCTCCTCGGCCTCATCACGGCAGCCGTCATGGAGGTGCTCGATACCACGATCATCAACGTCTCGCTCCCGCAGATGGCGGGAAATCTCGGAGCCACGAACGAAGAGATTGCCTGGGTGAGCACGTCGTACATCCTCGCGAACGTCGTCGTGCTGCCGATGACCGCGTTCTTCACGGCACGCTTCGGTCGTCGCAACTACCTGACGTTCTCGATCCTGCTGTTCATCATCGCGTCCTTTCTCTGCGGAACCTCGCATAGCCTGAGCGAGCTGGTAGTCTGGCGACTGCTGCAGGGCGCAGGCGGTGCCGCGCTACTTTCCACGGCGCAGGCGACCATCCGCCAGATCTTCCCGCGCGAGCAGCAGGGAATGGTGCAGGCGATCTTTCTGCTCGGCATCATCGTCGCGCCAACGCTCGGTCCCACGCTCGGTGGATGGATCACCGACAACTACACCTGGAATTGGTGCTTCTTCATCAACATTCCGATCGGCATTACATCCACCTTCCTGGTCACGACCTTTCTGCACGATCCGCCGGGCGCGCGTCGCATCGACCCGATCGACTGGCTGGGCATCGCGCTCCTCATCGTGGGCGTGGGCGCGCTCCAGTACGTGCTCGAGGAGGGCAATCGCAACGACTGGTTCAACGACCCGCTGATCGTGCGCCTGTCGATCGCGTCGGCCCTGTCGCTCGTCACCATGGTCTGGTGGGAGCTGTCATCGCGGAACAAGCATCCGGTGATCAACTTCCGCGTGCTGCACAACCGCGATCTGTCCGCATCGATCTTTCTGTTCGTAGTACTCGGCTTCGGTTTGTACGGCGGCACGTTCCTCTTCCCGCTCTTCACACAGGGAGTACTTGGCTTCACGCCTACCGAGACCGGGCTCACGATGCTGCCGGGCGGTCTCGCGACCGCGGTGATGGCCGTCGTGTGCGGCAAGCTGCTCAACGGCAGGAAACCGCTCGCGGACGCGCGCTACCTCATCATCCTCGGAGTCGTGGGCTTCAGCATTTCGATGTGGATCCTCGGGCATCTCACGACCGCGGCGGGCGAGGGAGATGCGCAACTCGCGTTGATCGTGCGCGGCGCCGCCATGGGGCTGCTCTTCACGCCGATCAACAATGCAGCGTTCGGAAGTCTCAAGCCGAGTGAGGCGCAGCAGGCGTCGGGGTTGATCAACCTGTCACGACAGCTCGGCGGCTCGTTCGGCATCGCCGTGCTGAGCACCTACCTCACGAGGCACGTGCAATACCATCGTGCGGATCTCGCTGCGAACTTTTTCGCGGGCAACGCGGCATTCGAGCAGCGCTATTCGGCGGCGGTGGCGAGTCTCGTCGCCCATGGCAGCTCGCTCCTCCAGGCGCAGAAGAGCGCGTTCGCACTGCTCGACCTGACCATGATGAAGCAGGCGTCGATGCTCGCGTACAATGATTCGTGGATGTTGATTCTTCTGTCGTTCCTGATCGTGGCGCCGGCGGTGTTCGTGCTTCGCAAGCCGCAGCCGATGGCGGCACCGGTGGACGCGCACTAGGACGGCTATTTCACGACGATCTCGTCGTGCATGCCGAGCAGGTAATGGGGTTTCGATTTGCCACCGTCGGAGAGCACACAGGCGAGCGCGTAGCGTCCGGGTTTCAGATCCAGTGCGAGCACGCTCGCCTGCCCCGGATCCATGGCCGCTGCGCCACCGCTCATGTCCTGCAGTGGGGCCGGCTGGCTCTTGCCGTCCCATTTCATGATCTCGTCGGTCGTGGCGTTGCCGACGATGCGCGCCATGTACAGATGATGGCGCTGCTTGCCAGCGTTCACGACGCGAACGAGCTGTCTGCCGCTGTGCAGCGGGCTGGAGATACCGATATGGTAGTCGGAGAGCTCGATCGTCGTGGATGTCGCCG
>DASXQD010000062.1:0-7920 GCA_036493195.1 Gemmatimonadaceae bacterium
CGTGCATCCGCCATCGCTGGAGGAAAGCGAGCTCCCACACGTTGTCGTACAGCTGCCGATATACAATGAGCGCTATGTCCTCGGCCGGCTCTTACGCTCGGCGACCGAGCTCGACTATCCGCTCGAGCGCCTCTCGATCCAGGTGCTCGACGACTCGACGGATGACACCGTGGAGCTCGCGCGCAGCCTGGTCAATCGCTATCACGCGCAAGGCTTCGACATCACGCACATCCATCGCAAGGACCGCGAAGGGTTCAAGAGCGGCGCGCTGGCGAATGGTCTGAATCACACGAGCGCCGAGTTCATCGCGCTCTTCGACGCGGACTTCGTCATCCCACCCAACTTTCTGCGCGCAATGCTTCCGCACATGCGCGATCCCAAGGTGGGCATCGCACAGGGGCGCTGGGGATATCTCAACGAGGAATACTCGACGCTCACGCGCGCCACGGTGATGGGCCTCGACGCGCAGTTCGCCATCGAGCAGACCGGCCGCTCCTTCGGCGGTCTCCTGCTCGGCTTCAACGGCACCGGCACGCTGCTGCGCGCGCAGTGCATTCGCGAAGCCGGCGGCTGGCAGCACGACACGATCACCGAGGATCTCGATCTCAGCTACCGCGCGCAGTTGGCTGGCTGGCGCATCGACTATGTGCCGAGCGTGGTCTGCCCGTCAGAGCTGCCCGCGGATGT
Organism: Gemmatimonadaceae bacterium; assembly: GCA_036493195.1. Lineage (GTDB taxonomy): Bacteria > Gemmatimonadota > Gemmatimonadetes > Gemmatimonadales > Gemmatimonadaceae > FEN-1250. Next base: position 688 of record DASXQD010000062.1, read on the forward strand.
GCACGGGCTCAAGGCGCAGCAGTTCCGCTGGACGAAGGGCACGCAGGAGACCGCGAAGAAGATGCTTCCGGCGCTCATGCGCTCGAATCTGACCCCGTGGCTCAAGCTCCAGGGCGCGTTGCACCTGCTCTCCAACGGCACATATCCGGTGCTGCTGCTCGTCGGCATCATCAATCCGCTCGTGGTCGTGATCGCGCACCACAATCACATCCGCATCGCCTGGCCGATCTCGGCCTATTTCCTGTTCTCGCTCTTCGGCACGTACTCGTATCACGCCGAAGCGGAGCGGGCGCTGCACAGGGACTGGTTGAAACGCATGCTCTACTTCCCGGCGTTTCTCGCGCAGTCGATCGGGCTGAGCGTCAACAACGCCAAGGCGGCGGTCGAGGCGTGGCTCGGCATAAAATCGGGATTCATCCGTACGCCGAAGTACGATCTCACGCGCCGCGAGCAGCGCTGGCAACAGCTCAAGTATCGTAGCCACTTCAGCAGCACCGTGTTCGTCGAGCTCGCAATGGCGTTGTATACGAGCGCTGGACTCGGCTACGCCATCGTGACTCGCGAATACGGCGCTACGCCATTCCTGATTCTGTTCGGCGCGGGATACTGGCTCGTGGCCTGCTATTCGATTCACCACGGCCTCGCGCGCGTGTCATGGCTCAAGCGGCCGAACGTGCATCATGTCGAGGAAATTGCGGAGGCGATATCGTCCGAGCCCATGCGCGCACCAGTCGCCATGTCAGCGATGTCGGAGCGGTAACCGTGGCTCGCTGCGTGGCGGTCATTGCGCTGCTCGCGCTGGCGGCGTGCAGCAATGACAGCGACATGCAGGCGCCGAAGACGGTGAAGATCGTTCCGGATCTCACCGGCTACAACACGATCTCGCTCGCGGCGTGGGATGGGCGAGCGCAGCCCACGCCCTCGGGCACCTTCCGCTACCTGGTGGTCGACGGCGCGATCGACTGGTACCTGTTCGCGTCCAATCTCGGTCCCGAGCGCGCCTATCGGGTGGTGATCACGGCCGCGGACGGAAAGGAGTACGCCATCGCGAGTCGCCGATCGGACGCCAGCGGTACACTGGGCGTGCACGGAGTGGAAACGGCGCTCATGAACCGGCAGTGCGTGGGCGCGGAGGATCCATCGCGGCGCACGCTGGAATCCGCGCACACGCTGCGAGTGGCGCTCAAGGGCGACGGCTCGCCCAGAGGCGCGAGCGCGAACGATCTGCTCGGCTCGCGCAGCGCCCTGCCGTGCGGCGGCAATGGCGATGGCAAATTCGAATATGTGCTACAGTCGCAGGCGGTCGTACCGGTAACGCCGTAGACCCTACTCTATTCCTTTGGCGCCGTGCGCGTATCGACGAGCGCGACGCGCACGCCGGCACTCGCGTCCGACGTATAGTCGTCCTGGAGGATGCTCGCGCGCAACGAGTCCTGCAGCTCCTGCGGCGCAAGTGTGTAGAGAGGCGAGCGATAGTCGATGACGACCCACGTGCGGCCGGGTGGAAGCTTCGCGAGCTCCACGCCGGCGGAGGCATCGGCGGCGAGTCCGATGACCGGAAAGTTCGGCGAGCCGAGATAGAATCGCAGCGGTGCGTTCATCTCGCGTGGCTGAATCATCACACGATCATTGGGCTGTAGATCGCGGGAGATGAGAGCCGCGGTGGATCGATAGTCGCTGTCACGCGAGACTGCGGCCTTGGTCGAGCGCGTGCCGAGGAGCATGGAGGCGATCAGTACTGCGAGCACAATGCAGCGGAACCCGAGCTCGAGCGCCGCAAGCCCATCGGCCAGCAGGAGAAACAGGAACGGCACGACGAACAGGAAGTAACGCTCGGTCTCGAGCGCTCGGGATATCGAGATGAGAACGGCGAATGAGAGCGGGACGACGAGCGCGAACAGCAGCAGACGTCGCGCCCCTGTGACGGACGGTGCTGCCCCCGCATCACCGCGAGCCCTCGAGCGCGCTCGTATGGCGGCGTCGCCGGCGACCACGAACACGAGCAGGGTGAGAGGTTGGATGATGAGCAACGTCGCAAACCGGCCGAACGAGCCGGTGCGATGCATCAGATCCTTCAATGCGAACCAGAAGTCGTTGGCGTAGTAGCGTTGGCCGGATACTGCACCGAATGGAAACAGCAGCGCGGCGCGCAGCGACCGTTCGAATCCGAGTGCGGAGCGCCACGCCTGAGACGATGCGGCGGTGCCGAGGCTCATGAACGCGAGATAGATGACGACGACCCCGAGAATCACCAACTGCGCGACGACCCACGAGATGACCGTCCAGCGATTCGTGCGGGCGCGCGACTGCCACCAGAGCACCAGCGCATCGAGGTTCACCGCCACCAGAAGCGTGCCGGCCACCGGGTGCGTGAAGAGGAGGGTAATACCGGCGATCACATACCAGAGGAGTGCCCACAGCTGCGCGCCAGGCTCGGTGCGAAGCACAGCTGGTCGTGACGCATTCGCCGATGCGAGCGCGGCCTCTCTCCACCGAACGTAGGCCCAGAACGTGAGCAGCGCCATCAGGGAAGTCAGCATGTACATGCGCGCTTCCTGAGCGAAGTACAGCTCGAGCGGCGACAGAGCGGTGAGCAGCGCTGCGATCACTCCGGCGCGGCGCGACAGCAGCTTCTCGCCCAACGCGTATACCAGCGGAATGAGCGCGATGCTGGCCAGCACGGAAAATGCCCGCAGGGCGAAGGCGGATGCGCCGAATGCGGAAATCCATAGCTTGAGGAGTACAAAATACAGTGGACCGACCGGACTTCCGCGCAGCTCACCGATCAGCGTCGACCACGAGCGGCTTGCCACTTGCCACGAATTGGCTTCATCGAGCCAGAGATTCGCGGCGGTCAGGCCGTGCAGCCGGATGACGATGGCCACACAGATGAACCCGAGCACCCACAAGGATTCTCGTTCCGCTCCGCCCACGACGACGCGACTCGATCCCGTGCGCATCGTGGCGCTCGCGGCCGCGCTGTTCTGGTTCATATTCGTGCGTTCGTCATACGACCAGTCGGAGTCGGTGCGGCCGGGAGCCGGGATGTCGCGAGTGACGCTCGCGCAGAAGGATGCTGCCTTCCGGCCCATTCCGCGGGCAGCGGGCGGCGCGACCGGCGTCGTCTGGTATGCACACTCCGGTCCCGCGCTGCAATTCATTCTGCATGCCTATGGCCTGCAGCCGCTGCGCCGCTATTTGCTCGAGATACAGGCCGACGACGCAATCTACTCCGTTGCGAGCCATGAATCGGATGCGCGCGGCCAGCTCGCGATCGACACTACGCTCTCACGATTCGCGGAAGGTGCCTGTGTCGGCACCAACTACGACGCGCCACGCTCACTGGAAGGCTCGCACAAGGTAAAATTCTGGATCAAGCGCGATGGGAATCCGGTGTCGGGAGTGTCGCCCAACACGGAAGCCGCAGCACCGGGCGCTGCGCTGCCGTGTCGGGGCAACGGCGACGGTGACTATGCCTACATGCTCATGGAAAACGAGATCGCGAACTTCAGGGGAACCGGCGCGACGCCGTGATCCGTGAACGCTGACGTGCGCGGCAAGCTCGCGTTCGCAACGACCTTGCTTGCACGCGCCCGGGTGATGGCGCCCGCGCTCGCACTCCTGCTCTGGAATTGCGAGCATGCCGCACCTGGAACCGCTATCGCCGCCGGCTCGTGCGACGCGCCGGTCACGTCGTGGCTGCTCGCCGGTCCGTTCACGCTCGATACCGGCGCGCTCCGGCTCGACCGATCTGACATTGGAGATCCCGAGAAGCTGTTCGCGAGCGCGGGTGACCCGGTGCCGGGCACGCCCGCGATGCGATGGCGTGCGGAAGCCTCCGACTCCCTCGGACGAGTCGATCTGTACAGCGTATTTCGGGATCCCAAGCTCGACGATCGCGCGGCCTACGCACTCACGTACATTCGCAGTCCCGAGGCGCGCACCGTGCGTCTCGCGGTCGAGAGCGATGACGATGTGGTGATCTGGCTCAATGGCCGCCGCGTGTTTCGCCGCGAGATCGCACGCGAGCTTCGCTCCGGTGCGGACACGATCCCGCTCGCGCTCGCGAGCGGCAGCAATCGCCTGCTCTATCGCGTGGTCAATCGCGGCGGCGGCTTCGGTCTCGGGGCCCGGCTTTTGGCGATCAGCCGCGATCCGATCGGTGATTTGCGCAGCAACGTCTCGGCCGACGCGCGCGAGGCTGCGCGTCGCGTCTCCGCGGCGGATACAGCGCGCAGTCCGGCCGCGCGCGCCGCCGTGACGCTGGGTCCCGTGACGATGGGGGCGCGTGCGGAGATCCTTCCTGCGCCGCAGTCGCGCGATCGCGCTGCGCGCCCGGCGTCCACGCTCGGCGTTCAGCTCCGCGTCTGTGCCACGCGCTGGGCGAGCACCCGCGGACAGCTGTCTGTCGATGTCGGAGCCGACACGGTGCCATTGCCGAAGGGAGAGTTCGGACAACCAGTGTCCGTGATTGCGAACGCCAGCTGGGAGGTACTCGCGCGTGGAGCACTCGCGGGGGGTGCGCCGGCAGTCACTCGCGCGGGAAATACCGCGGTCTCGCACCTCGCGCTTCCGATCACCGCGGACGGACTTCTCGAGCTGCTCTCGCATCCGATCGCCATCGATCGTTGGCTCGCGTCGCGCGACACGACTCGATCTCGCGAGCGCGATCTGAGCGCCGTCACCGATTCCACCGAACGTCAGCATCTGCGGCGTGTCGACGCCGATATCACCATCCCTCCAGCGCTTGGAGGGCTCACGTTGTCCGCCGACGTGGCGGAGCTCGGGCCGCCGTACAGGGTGAGCGCCAACGGAGTGAGCCTCACGCCTGATTCGCTGGGTCGCGCTACGCTGTGCGCACCGTGCAACGCGGGCACGCCGCTCGCGATCGCCATCGAGCCTCGCGGGCCGTGGTGGGATCCGCCGCGCCTACGCGTGCACGATCTCGGCTGGGCGGAGATCCGCGATGGCTCGGAATGGGCACGCTATTTCACCGGTGACAGCTCGCTCGTCGTTCCGGACAGCACGATCGCTCGCCAGCTCTTGCGCGATGCGCTCGACTCCTCGAAAACCGCCTATCACGCCCTGCTCGCAGAATGGATCACGCGTCTCGCGCCGGCCAGCGCGCGCATTCGGCGCGACACGATCGACATCGTCGGTCACTCGCACATCGATGCAGCATGGCTGTGGCAGGTGAACTCCGGACGAGACGCGATTCAGGCCACGTGGGCGACGGTGACGAAGCTCATGGCGAAGTATCCGGACATGCACTTTGCCGCGTCGTCGGCCCAGTACTACGAGTGGATCGAGGAGCAGGACCCGGCGCTGCTCGCGCGCATCCAGGCGCTCGTGAAGAGCAACCGCTGGAATCCCGTGGGCGGATGGTGGGTGGAGTCGGACGCAAATCTTCCATCCGGGGAATCGCTCGTGCGGCAGGCGCTCTACGGCCAGCGCACGTTCACGCGCCTCTTCGGCAAGCCCGCGCGCGTGGCGTGGCTCCCAAATTCCTTCGGCTTCCCATGGTCGCTGCCGCAGATTCTTCGCAAGAGCGGCTTCGAGTTCTTCGTTACCGAGGAAATGCGCTGGAACGACACGAATCACTGGCCATCGGGACTCAATACCTTCTGGTGGGAGGGGGCCGATGGCTCGCGCATTTTCACCGACATGATCTACGCGTACGATCACGACCTCGCGCCCCGCCGGCTCGCCAAGGAGTTCGACATCACGCGTGACTCGAGTGCGTCGCCGAGGATGCTCACCGTGTACGGCGTGGGCGATCACGGCGGCGGACCGACGATGCAGATGCTCGATCGCGCCCGCTCGCTGCAGCGCATTCCGACGTTTCCGGTCGTGCGCCAGGCATCGCCCGAGTCTTCGCTCGCGCGCATGCGCCTCGATGCACGGGCCGGACCGGTGCTGCGCGACGAGCTCTATCTCGAGTTTCACCGCGGCATCTACACCACCCAGGCGATCGCCAAACGCACGAATCGCGAGCTCGAAGCGCTGCTCGGCACTGCGGAAGCCGCCGCCACTCTCGCGAATCTCCCCTACCCGCACGATTCGCTGCGCACGGCGTGGCATCGCGTGCTGCTCAACCAGTTCCACGACATCCTTCCCGGCACGTCGATCGCGGAGGTGTACCAGGACGCCGCCCGGGACTATGCGCAGGCGCGGTCGAGCGCGCGACGCATTCTCGAGCAATCGCTTCGCGCGCTCGCGGCGTCCATGAACACACGTCCCGCGCACGCAGGCGACACTCCCTATCTCGTGTTCAATGCGAGCGGACGCGCGCGCAGTGGGCTCGTTCACCTTCCACTCGCGAAGGATGGCGTTGCGGGCGCCCTGACGGCGCGCGATGCACTGGGGCACGTGCTCCCCAGCGCCACCGCGGAATCCGCGCTCGAGGTGCGCGTCCCGAACGTTCCCGCTCTCGGCAGCGCGCTCGTGTACGTGAGCAGAACGGCGGAGCCATCCTCGACGGCGAGCGTCACCCGCTCGGCCGGACGTCCACGCGTGCTGGAGAACGAGGCGCTGCGCGTCGAGATCGATTCGGCCACGGGGAATGTCACACGTCTGTACGACAAGGCGCATCATCGGGAGTCGCTGTCGCGGCACGCGGGCGCGCTGCTGCTCATCGCCGACGCTCCCGCCGAGTGGCAAGCGTGGAACATCGACAACCTGCGCGGCGCGCGTACCTGGATCGACCAGGCCATTCGCGTCGACACCGCAGTGCGCACGCCCGTCGGCAGCTCGCTCACCGTTCATCGCGAGCGCGACAGCATTCGCGTTGCCGAGCGTTACACGCTTCGGGATGCCCCCGCCAGACTCGACATCTCGTTGTCCATCGACTGGCGCGGGCGCGAGCGTCTGCTCAAGCTCGTGGTCCCGCTCGCCTTTCACGTTGACTCCACGCGCGCCGAGATCCCGTACGCCTCGATCGCGCGGCCGACCCGTCCTCTGACGCGACGCGACAGTGCCCGCTTCGAGACTCCAATGCAGCGCTGGCTCGATGCGTCATCACATGGCTTTGGCGTAGCGGTGGTGAACGATGGCAAGTACGGCTACAGCGCGAGCGGAGACACTCTCTTCATCACGTTGCTCCGAAGCGCCAAGTGGCCCGACCCACATTCGGACATCGGCATGCAGCATGTCGGGCTGAGCATCGTTCCTCACGCCGGAGATTGGCACGCACCCGAGATCCGCGCGGCGGCGGCAGAGCTGAACTCGCCGTTG
>DASXQD010000063.1:0-1760 GCA_036493195.1 Gemmatimonadaceae bacterium
GAAAAATGGTGGACGTCGGAGAAGCGCGAACCATGTCAGCCTGGAGCCGAGGATCACCTGATTCACGAGCGCGTGTGCGGCTAACAGTAACGCGTCGCTACTCCTGCCGCATGGCCGTCACCGGATCGATCGCGAGCGCCCGTCGCGCAGGCGACCAGCTCGCGAGCAACGCCGTTCCGAGCAGCACCACGATCACCTCGGCGTACGTGCTACGGTCGCCTGGTGTAATGCCGAAGAGCTGCGCCTGCAGCTGACGCGTGAGCACCGCGGCAGCGATCGTGCCGATGATCACGCCGCCACACGCGAGCGCCATTCCCTGGCCGAGGATCATCCGCATGACCGAGCTCGCGGGCGCGCCAAGCGCGGAGCGCACGCCGATCTCCTGTTTGCGCTGCGTCACCGCGAAGGAGAGCAGACCGTAGATGCCGAGCGCGCCGAGCAGCAAGCCGAGCACGCCGAAGATTCCGAGGAGCCACGCGAGCAGCTTCTGTCGCGAGACGGCTTTTCCGAGCACGTCCTCCATCGTCGTTACCTCGGAGATCGCCTGGTTGCGATCGACGGACCAGATTGCATTGCGCACGTCGCCGGCCAGGCGCATCGGGTCACCCTTCGTGCGCACGACGATGCTCATTCCGGAGCGCATGTTCTGCAGCGCGGGAATGTAGATCGTGGGCTCGGCGGGCTCGCCCGGACCACCCTGACGGATGTCTCCGACCACCCCGACGATCTGCAGGTCGGTCGAACCGGCGTGCAAGACTTGTCCCACGGCGTTCTCTCCCGGCCAATACCGCTTCGCGAGCTCCTCGTTCACGATGAGCACGATCGGTGCGCCGAGGCGATCCGTCAGCTGAAAATCACGTCCGCTCAACATCGGGGCGCCGATCGCCTTGAAGAAGTCCGGACTGATGTGCTGCAGCTGGATGAGTGCGTCCGCGTTTGCGTCCCTGATCGGCAATCCAATCTGGGCGGCCCGCCGAGTCTCACCTTTGCCGCGCGTGGGCAGATCGCGAATTGATCCGGCAATGTCGACGCCCGGTAACGAGCGAATTGCATCGAGCACGCCTTCGTAATACGCCGGACCACGCAGGCTGTCCGCGGACGCTGGCGGAATCGACATCCTGACCACCAGCACGTGGTCGGGTCGAATGCCCATGTTCACGGAAAGGAGTCGCGCGAAGCTTTTGGTCGCGAGCCCGGCCCCTGCAACGAGGATCACCGCGAGCGCCACCTGACAGATCACGAGCGCACCGCGCAGATGTTGCGCCCGCGCACCCGCGCCCACCGATCCTCGTGCACCGGTGCGCAGCTTGTGTTCGAGCGCGGGCCCCGCCGCGCGAAGCGCCGGCAGCGCGCCGAACAAGAGCCCGGAGACGAGGGCGATGAGAAACGTGCAGGCGAGCACCAGGGCATCCACGTGCAGGTTGCCGCCACGCGGGAGCTGGACGCCGCCGCTGGCGACGAGTGCACGCACCGCGACATAGCCGAGCGCGGCGCCAATCACGCCTCCGAACACGGCGACCGTGAGGCTCTCGGTGAGAAGTTGGCGCACGATGCGCCCGCGTCCCGCCCCAAGCGCGGCGCGCACCGCGAGCTCGCGCTGGCGAGCGGTCGCACGCGCGAGAAGCAGCGAGGCGATGTTGACGCACGTGATGAGAAGGACGAGCGCCACCGCCGCCACGAGCACGAGCAGCGGGCGCCGGACGTCCCCGACGATCGATTCACGGATGGTCGCCACGCTGGCGGCGTCCCATCCCGAGTTC
>DASXQD010000064.1:0-2634 GCA_036493195.1 Gemmatimonadaceae bacterium
GGGCTTCTCGCCGAGCAGCTCGCGCACGCTCCGCGCGGTGACGGGAACCTCATCGAGTGTCTGACACGCAACGAGCCGATTGAGCGCTCCCTGGAGCTCGCGGACATTCGTGAAGTCCACCCGCGCAACCTCGTCGAGCACGCCCGCCTCGAAGACCACGCCGCGCTCGTCGCACTTGCTGCGCAGAATCGCCACGCGCGTTTCGTAGTCGGGCGGACCGACATCGACCACGAGCCCGCCAGAGAGGCGCGTGATGAGGCGCTCATCGAGATCACCGATCTCCGACGGCGGACGATCGCTCGTGAGGACGACCTGTTTTCCCGCGCGCTGCAGCGTGTTGAAGAGTCGCAGCATCTCGCTCTGCGTCTCCTTTCGCCCGGCCAGGAACTGCACGTCGTCGAGCAGGAGGAGGTCGACCATGTGGAAGCGCCGCTTGAACAGCTCCATCGCGCTGTCGCCGATGGCGTGATTCAGCTCCTCGATGAACTCCTCGAGGGTCACGTACTCCACCGTGAGCTGCGGCTGCAGCTGACGCGCGAGATGTCCGAGCGCGAGCATCAGGTGCGTCTTTCCGAGCCCCGAGCTGCTGTAGATGAAGAGCGGATTGTACGAGGTACCCGGAGACTGTCCGACCGCTCGCGCTGCAGACACGGCGAGCCGATTGGCGCCTCCGACGATGTAATTCTCGAAACGGTACCGCGGATCGAGATCCACCGTCAGCGGCCTCCCGCGGCAGCAGCAGTCGGCGCACTGCTCGTACCGGCGCTGAGGCGGCGGAGCACGATCCCCGCGATACCGCGCAGCGTCTCGAACACGCCGGTGCCATGCAGCGCATCGGCGGCGAACGAAGGGATCTCGCGAAAGTTCAACGCGTCGTCCAGCTCGGCGACCGTCGAGATGAGCGAGCGAGGCAGGTCCTGCTTGTTGTATTGCAGAACGAGGGGCATGGTCCGCACATCGATATCGTGCTCCGCCAGATTCGCGTGAAGATCCTGCATGCTCTCGATGTTCTCCGCGAGCTGACGCGCCTGACTGTCGGCGACGAACACGACGCCGTCGGCGCCGTGCAGCACCAGCTTGCGCGTCGCCTGATAATAGACCTGGCCTGGCACCGTATAGAGCTGGAAGCGCGTCGAGAACCCGGAGATGGTGCCGAGGTCGAGCGGCAGGAAATCGAAAAACAGTGTGCGATCGGTCTGGGTCGCGAGCGACACCATCTGCCCTTTGCGATCGCCAGGTACCTGCTCGTAAATGTAATGCAGGTTCGTCGTCTTTCCGGATCGCCCGGGACCGTAGTACACGATCTTGCAGGTGATCTCACGAGTGGCGTAGTTGACCAGGGACACGGCGCGTCAGGCGAGAGAGATGGACGACTCGCCGTCCGCGCCGCGCGGCGCGCGGCTGAACAGAATGGCGAGATTGCGGTTCAGATCCTGCTCGAGCGAGGCGCTGGAGATCGGAGCACGCTCGAGCAGCGGTGGCTGGGCGTGCTGCAGCAGCACGCACAGCTCCTGAAAGTAGATGCGGACCAGTCCGAGTGAGCTCTCCGCATCGAACACGGTCAGAAACACGAAATGGTGATGCGTCGTGGGCACGTCGCCGATGAAGATCTGCCGGTCGCGGCCCGCGTGATACAGCTCGCGGAACGGCTTGCCTTGCAGCTCCCGACCGAGCTCGCCGGCCGACGCGTGGATCGCGGCGGCGAGCGCACACGCGGCCATCACGTCCACCGCGCGCGTGAAACCGAACTGCCCCATGACCTGCCCACTCGGATGCAGCAGGAGCGCGAACAACGCGTGCGCGTCGTCCACGAACGTCTGGAGCGGCGCTTCGACCCACGGCTCGGCGACATGCGTTCTCACGCGAGAGCACTCAGCGACTCGATCATCGCGCCCCGAATGCGGCCGATGTGCGCGCGCGGCTCGGCCAGCGTCACGAGCACGAGCCCATCGCGGCCAATCGCGCAGATGTGGCCGCGCTCGGCTTCCAACTGCAGAAAGCTCACGGTGCTCAACCCGGCGGCGGCCGAGCATAATCGCGCTTTGCGATAGAGCGCGGCCGCGAGGGCGGCGATGACGTTCGACTGAATGCCCACCTGCACGTTCGCGTCGACGACGATGCCATCCGCCTCGCCCACCACGAGGCAGCCGAGCACGCCGCGTTGACGGATCAGCAGCGAGAGCACGCTCTCGAATGGCGAAGCGCTCATGCGACCTCCTCGAGCCACGCCGTCGCGCGCTGCACGCAGCGATCGAGCACACGACGCACGAATCCGAGCGGCACCGAACGGCCCGCCGCAACGAGCACCATCGACTCATCGATCGCAGGTGCCAGCGCGACGGTCGCGAGATCCGTCTCGTACACGACAGCCTTCCATGCGCCGAGATCGAGATGCCGAACCGCCCTCAGCGCCTCGTCGCGCACGCCCGTGAGCGCCGCGCCAACCTCTTGCGATACATCCTCGCCATCCGCGGTGATGTAGAGCCCCGCCGCGACGAGACCATCCGAGTTGAGAAGAAGCGCAGTGTGCTCGCCCTCGCCAAGGATGTCGGCGAAGAGAAGCCGCGCCTCTTCCTCCACGCGGCGCTGGGCCGCGAGCAGCTCCGCCTGTCCCGGAGCGCCATTGCCATTCCC
>DASXQD010000065.1:0-7139 GCA_036493195.1 Gemmatimonadaceae bacterium
GAAGTGCTGGTGAACGTCACCGTCGAACCGGAGAATGCATACGTTCCCGCATCCGCGACCACCTGCGTCGAGGGTCCGCCATCCGACGTGCCGGTTCCGGAGAGAGTGTACGAGTGATCGGCGCCGAGTGTCATTGTCGCGGATTGGACGACGATCGCGTGATTCGGGTTGTTGGGAACCGCGAACGGCAGCGAACTGCCGTCGACCGTGGAGAGCGAGTACGTACCCACCACGTCCGTGGGACCAGTCACTTTCTTGGCGCTGCCGCACGCAGCGAGCGTCGCGATCACCACCGCAATCGTGAGTGCGACCACGGGCCCCGCGACTCCCCTGCGCGACGACTGAATGAATCCCCGCATGTTGAGCTCCCTGAAAGAAGAATCGCGACGCGCTGCGCTCGGTGGCGCTCGGTCCGGCTCACACGTCTCGTGCCGCAGCACCCCGCGGCGATGTTGGCACCCAGGCAGATACCATCTCGAACACCGCGATGATCGAGGTGACGATCACTGCACCACTCGACAGTGGAAGTTTCACGGGCTGCTGATCGCCTATGATGACTCAACGGAGGCGCGCTGCGAAAGAAGCGAGGACATTCATAATACTTTGTACCGAAATGCGACAAATTCGGCGGAAGTCACTGCCGCGAGATTTCTCGTTGGGTTCTGTAGGGGTTTCCCTGATAGCTCGCTCACCCAGATGGGAAGGCGATCATGCGAAAGACTTCGCCGCGCCACCGAATTGCCGACTCCGAAGTGAGCTCGAATAAATAGAAAAGCCCTGCAGCTCACGATCGGCTGCAGGGCTTTCCATGGATCGATAATCGAGTCCCACAAAGTGGCCAGGGAGGGAATTGAACCCCCGACACGCGGATTTTCAGTCCGCTGCTCTACCAACTGAGCTACCTGGCCGAAGAGTGGGTAAGTTAGTGTCCCGATTAGCCCTACTCAAGCCGTAGACAATCGCCGTGACGAGCACCACCGCCCCTCCGCCCACCCCGCGCAGCGCTCCTCGCGCGACGCTCCTCACGCGCCCGATGGTCCTCATCTGCTCCGCGAGCTTCGGGGCGATGATCTGCTTCTACCTGCTCCTCTCCGTCGTCCCGCAATACGCGTCATCGATCGGCGCGAGCGGCATCGGCGCCGGATTCGCCACCGGCGCGCTCATGCTTTCCACCGTCGCGACGGAGCTCGCGACCCCGCGCATCGTCGCGCGATTCGGGTATCGCTTCACCCTCGCCACCGGACTCGCGTTGTTGGGTGCGCCCGCATTCGCGCTCATCGCGGCGCACACGATGCTCGCCATTCTCGCGATCTCGCTCGTGCGCGGCGCGGGACTCGCGATCGTCGTAGTCGTCGGCGGCTCGCTCGTCGCATCCATTACTCCACCCGAGCGACGCGGCGAAGGGCTCGGCCTCTACGGCTTCATCGTCAACATCCCGGCGATCGTCGGGCTCCCACTCGGCGTCTGGCTCGCGGCGCACGTCGGATTCCCGACGGTGTTCGTCATCGCGGCGCTCGCCGCACTGTTGGGAATAGCGGCGGTGCCCGGACTTCCGGCGGGGAGTGGGCCCGCGCACGAGGAGACTGTCGGCGTACTCGCGGGATTGCTCACGCCCGCGCTCGCGCGCCCCGCGGTCGTGTTCTCCTCGACCGCGATGGCCGCCGGCGTCATCGTCACTTTTCTTCCGCTTGCGGCGATCCACGCATCCGAGAACGTCGTCGCCGCCGCGCTGCTCATCCAGGCTGCAGCGTCGACGACCTCCCGCTGGTACGCCGGACATCACGGCGACAAGCACGGTTCCGCCACACTGATGATCCCGGGCGTGCTGCTCGCCGCCATCGGCATGAGCGCGCTCGTGCTCATCGGCTCGACGCCGGCGATTCTCATGGGCATGGTGCTCTTCGGCATCGGCTTCGGCATCACGCAGAACGCGACGCTCACACTCATGTTCGAGCGCGTCTCACCATCCGGCTACGACGCGGTGAGCGCCGTGTGGAACGTGGGCTACGACGCAGGGCTGGGTTTAGGCGCCGTGGTCTTCGGCTTCGTGTCCACGCACACCGGTTATCCGATCGCGTTCGCGATCCTCACCGCATTCATGCTCGCGATGCTCGCGCCGGCGCTCTACGATCGCAGGACTCCGGCGATAGAGAGCTGAGAAGCGCGAGCGCACGCCCGCGCTGCGCTCTCACTTCACCTTCACGATCTCGACGCGCTGCTCCTTGTCCTTCCCGATCTTCCCTGCAGTCACGAGGTCGGGCGACAGCTGCCCGCCCGCCTGCAGCGCCGAGGCCACGATGCTCCCGCGCTGCTGCCCCAGCGACGCGATCTCGGCCTCCGTGTACTTCTTGTCCATGTAGATGTCCACGCGGTACGTGCCGCCCGCCTTGCTGATCGCCTGACCGGCAGTCGTCATCAGATCCATGAACCCCTGCGTCATCGGCGCCGACACGCTCGGCGAGCCATGCACCCAGTCGATCTTCTTGATGACGAGCTTTCCCTTCTTGATCTCGTCCGCCACCGCGCCGGAGAGCTTGATCTGCTGACCCGAGGCCTCGGTCGCCATCTCGCCGCCTCCGCCACTGCCGTTCGCAACGGACGCGGCGTTCGACTGCTGCATCGCCGACGTCAACGCCGCAATCGAGACGGCGGTCACCGCCGCACCACGGCCAGCCGGAGCTCCCTTCCCGCCATTCATCGCCGCGATCTGCGCGAGATTCATCGCGCCGGCACCACCGGCGTTTCCTCCCGCGCCGCCCATGCTCGCGGCATTCACCGCCGCCCCCGCGAGCCCAGCCTTCCCCCCCATTCCACCCATCCCCGCAATCCCCGCGCCGGGCATCCCCGGAATGCACGACTGCGCATTCGCCATCCCCGAGGCCACCGATTTCCCCGCCTTCTTTGCATCGGCTGCCGCTACCATGTACTGGCCGCCCGGTACCGCGGTGCACAGCGCGGCCTTGGTCACGCTCTGCACCGTCTTGTTGTGCGCGACGCTCTTGAGCTTGCCGAACATTCCTTTCTTGTGCGGCGACGTGTCCGCAGGAGCAGGGGCGACGCTCCCCTCCGAATTCACTCTCGTCAGACTGTCTGCCTTCTGCGCCCGCGCTGAGCTCGCGACCAGTTGGCCCGCAGTTGCGAGCGCGAGCGCCGCAACGAGAGTGAGAGTCTTCATCGGACTGCTCCTTCAGCATGAGTGGCGTGCGGGCGGGTCGCGGTCAGCTGGAATGCCGGCTGACCCTCGGGGCTGTACCCGCAGAGGGAGGAACGCAGCAATCGCCCAGGATTCTCACCTCTTTTGTTCTCACTGGGGCACTGTCCGATTTGCGCTCGGGCCGCGTCCACACCACGTTGTTGAACATGCGGCCCCACTCGGGTGTGCTGCTCGCACTCATTCTGGCGCTCGCGACCCACGCGCCTGCGCAACGCGCGCCTGACCCCCGAGCGATCATTCGCGAGGCCGAGCATGCGGTGCAGGAACGCCGTGTACCCGCGCTCGCACTGAAATGGGATCGCGCACTCGCGCAGGATCCCGACAACGCCGCCAATCTCTTCGCGAAGGCGACGCTCGAGCGGCTCACCTATCGCTACGCGGAGGCCACGCGCGACTTTGATCGCATCCGCGCGCTCTCGCCCTCCGAAGGGGGTGCCTTTCGCGCCTTCGCCGCACTCGGCGAATCGGACATCGCATCCAATGCGGCGCGGCTCGCCGAAGCCTCCGCTGCGAGCACCGCCGCGCTGACCGTGGCGCGCGCCTCACATTACAAGAGCGCCGAAGTGCTCGCGCTCCTCACGCTGGGCGCCCTTCGCCTCCGCGACGCGACGCCCGCCGTCGCGCTCGCGCTCTTCGACTCCGCGGTACGCCTCGTTCCCGCTCGCGATATCGACTTGCGTGCGCGCGCCCGGTGCTACCGCGCGACCGCTCTCGCACGAACATCCAAACCGGAAGCCATCACCGAGGCAAGAGCCGGCGCCCGCCTCGCGGGTGAGGCAGGCGCATCGCGCATCGTCGCTCTCTGCCTGCACGTCGCCGCGAGTGGAGACGAGCGACTCGGCCACTACTATGCGGCCGACCGCCTCTTCGACACGGCGGGCCGGCTCGCGCGCGCGGCCGGCGACCGGCGGGAGCTCGCCTCGATTCTCCAGTGGCGCGGCTATGCGGCGTTCGAGCGCGAACAGATCGACTCGGCGCAGCGCCTGCTCGGCGAGGCGAGAGAGGAGGCCGAGGCGACCGGCAGTACGTCGGTCATGGCGTGGTCGTCGCTCAATCTCGCGCAGGTATCGATCGCGCTCGACGATCCGGTGTCGGCCGAGTCGTACATGACACGTGCGCTGGAGCTGATGCGGCAGCTCGGCGATCAGTGGGGAACGACGGTGGCGCTCAGCTACGTTGGCCAGCTCGCGTTGCAGGCCGGTGACATCGACCGCGCCGATACGATGTTCCGCGAGCAGGCGAGCCGCGTCGCACGGGGTGGCGACGCATCGACGTTGGCGCAGCTGTACGTCTCGCTCGCATCGATCGCGACCCGAAAGCACGAATGGCCGCGCGCGCTCGCCATGCTCGACAGCGCGAGCGCAGCGTTCGTGCGCACCGGGCATCCCGCAGCGCTGTCGACGCTGCCGTACGAGCACGGCGTCATCGCACTCCGGCGCAATCAGCCCGCTGAGGCGGATCGGCTGTTTCGCGCTGCCATCGATCAGGTCGACAGCAGCGAGCACGTCACGCGGTACATCTTCCAGAGCCGGCTCGCAGCAGCCAGGCTCGCGGCGGGCGACACCGCAGATGCGGAGCGCCGGCTCACCATCGCCACCGACGAGGTTGATGGTTGGCGGCGCGGGTTATCCGACAGCACACTGCGCGTGCTCGCGTTCCAGATCGCCGATCGATTTGGCGGTCCCGATCTCGGAACGGCCTCGGTCTTGGGCGCCATCGCAGCCTCGGGGCACATCGCATCGGCCTTCGAGCTCGGGGAGCGCAGGCGTGCGCGACTGCTTCGCGACCGACTGCTCCGCACGCGCGAGGGAGGCGATCGCGGACCGCGCGGCGCCATCACGCTCGATGCATCGCGTCTCACATTGGCGGCCGTGTCGCAGGCACTGCCCGCCAACGCGGCACTCGTCGATCTCATCACCGGTCGCGGTGGGCAGCCGACGACGGCGATCGTGATCACGCGCCGGGATGCGTTCGCCGTGTCGATCGCGCCGATCGACAGCATGCGCGCCGACATCGCGCGGCTGCTCGCGATCGTACAGGCCGGAAATGCCGACTCGGCGATCGCGGCCAGGCTCGGCCATGCGACTCTCGGTGCCGTCGTGCGACGACTTCCGGCTGGGATCACGAACCTGATCCTGCTGCCCGAAGATGCGCTGCACCGGGTTCCATTCGCGGCGCTCATCGTCGGACACAAAAGAGTGGCAGAACGCTTTGCCGTGCACGTGGCGCCGTCCGCCGCCGTCGCGCTCTCGTTGTGGGGCAAACGCCCGCCCCCAGGCCAGGCGCGCATGCTGGCGTTCGGCGACGCGCATTTTCCGATCAACGATGAGCGAGATCCTCCGGCGACGCGCGCGTTCTTCGCCGAGTTCGCGTCGAATGGCGGGCTGACCGCGCTCGCAGCCTCGGCGATGGAGGCACGCGAGGCAGCGCGGCGCTGGCCACACTCGCAGGCGCTTCTGGGCTCGAATGCAAGCGAGGCGAATCTGAAGCGCATCCCGCTCGAGCAGTATCGACTGATGCATTTTGCGACGCACGCGCAGGTGGATGAGCGCGCGCCGGGACGCTCGGCCATCGCACTCGCGGCTGGTGGCGGCGAGGATGGGTTCGTGACGAGCGCGGATCTGGCCGGGCTGCGACTCAACGCCGATCTCGTGATGCTCTCCGGCTGCAGCACGGCGCTGGGCGTGCTCGTGGATGGCGAGGGAATTCTCGGATTGACGGGCCCGCTGCTGCAGGCGGGCGCGCACTCCGTGGTGGCGACGCTGTGGCCCGTGAACGATCGCGCGAGCGCGGAGTTCGTGACGCGCTTCTACGGATTTCTGGCGAGTGGCTCGACTGCAACCGAGGCGCTTCGTCTCGCGCAGCTCGACGCGATTCGGCGAGAGCAGCCGACCCGCGACTGGGCGGCGTTCGTGCTCACCGGCGACGGATTCGTTCGCGTGAGTGCGGCTACTGCTTCACGTTGAATCGCACGATCGGCGAGCTCAGGTCCGTTCGATCCTTCAACGTCGCGCGCACCCACACATCGTACGTGCCGCTCACGCGCGCGGAGTCGGAAATTGCAAGCGTCGTGTCGCGAGTGGTCCATGCTCCGATCAGATCGCCCGTGATCGAGAGCAGCTCGATGCGATAGCTCGACGCACCGTCGACGGCATGCCACGTGAGATGAATCGGGAGTGCGACGCTGGCGCCGCTCTCCGGCTCGATGAGCGACATCGCGGCCGCGCGGCCGCGCATGACATCGTCGCGGGGAGTTATCCGCCGGCTGCGCAGCGCGAGCGTGCCGAGCCCGATGACGAGAATCGCGACAGCCGCGAGCGCGAGCCAGCGCGTGGCCGGCATCTGCCGATGCGCCGCACGCGCTCCCTCGCTCGCGGCGCGCAGCAGATCGAGCTCGGGCCGGCACATCGGGCAGCGGAGCACGTGCTCGAGCAGCGCGAGCCGCTCCGCTTCGGAGCCCTCGCCATTCACGATTCGCTCGAGCTGCTCGGGCTCGGGATGCGGACCCGGCGGAGCGGCGTTCGTCGATCTTTGATACGCGCGTCGCAGCTCTTCGTCGTTCATTGCACGTTCTCCGGAGTTCCGATTCCCTGTGCGATCAGCACCGCACGAAGGTCGGCCAGGCCGCGATAGAGCAGGTTGCGTGTCTTTGCATCGGACCAGCGGAGCAGCTCGGCGATCTCCTCCCGCCTATAGCCGTCGAGATACATTCGCACGGCGGTGCGCCGCGCCGGAGCGAGACCATCCACCGCGCTTGCGACTCGCCGCGCGAGCTCACTTTGCTCGAGCAGCTCGGCCGGCCCGGCGGCGGCCGTCGCGAGGGGCGCAGCGCCCTGCCGATCATCCTCGAGCGATACGTTGCGGTCGACGCGTCGGCGACGAATGATGTCGAGTGCAGCGGAGATGGCGGCGCGTCGCACGTAGC
>DASXQD010000066.1:0-4288 GCA_036493195.1 Gemmatimonadaceae bacterium
CTCGAGAATCTGGGATATCGCGCGGCGGCCGCCTACAGTGACGCGACCGGGTGGCCCGGCGGCTTCGAGATCGAGATCGAGAAGAAAATCCCCGTGGGCGGCGGCCTTGGCGGCGGCAGCGCGGATGCGGGCGCCGTGCTCCGAGCGCTCAACGCACTCGCTCCACATCCCGTGAGCGACGCCGAGCTGCTGCGCATCGCCCTGACCCTCGGCGCCGACGTGCCGTATCTCACGAGCACCGAGCCCTTCGCGCTCGCATGGGGACGCGGCGAGCGGATGCTGTCGCTGCCTGCGCTCCCCGAGCGCACGGTGCTGCTCGTGCTGCCAGGATTCGAGGTGTCCACCGCGGAGGCGTTCGCCTGGATCGTGAGCTCGCGTCCAGCGGACGTGCCCTCGTCGCGCCTCGTGTCGGTTGCCGAGCTGACATCGTGGGACTCGCTGCAGCCGCACATCGTCAACGATTTCGAGCCGGTGGTGAGCGAGCGATACCCGGAGGTGGCGAGCACGATTGCGCAGCTGCGCGCAGCCGGCGCGACAATCGCGGGAATGAGCGGCTCCGGGTCGACGCTGTTCGGCGTGGTACCACTCTTCTCGGATACCGCGGCCCTGGTGGACGCACTCTCGGGCACCGTGGTGCCCACGCGCACGGTCACTCGGGTGGCGGGAGTCGAGCTGGTGGAGTGAGGCTGAGCCGAGCGCGCGACGAGAAGCGGCGCGGCTATTGAGCAAGCCCCGCTGTGCCGGTAGCTTAGGGTGCTCTGCTGCCCCTTCGTCCAACGGCAGGACAGCGGCCTTTGGAGCCGCGAATGGTGGTTCGAATCCACCAGGGGCAATGGACCGATACCAATGCACCCAGCAATGCACCAGTGCGGCCGTGTCGGGTCGCGCGCCCGAAAGGGACGCATTGACCTAACCTTCTCAATCTCTTACGTTTAACGGCTGCAATGGATGAGCTGAACGTTCCGCGGCGTGGGTTCAAGCTTCTCGCCGGCACGGCAAACCGTGCGCTTGCGGAAGAGATATCGGCGTGTTTGGGAGTCGAGCTCGGAAAGGTCACCATGTCGCGGTTCTCGGACGGTGAAATTTTCGTGCGCATCGACGAGAACATTCGTGGTCACGACGTCTTCATCGTGCAACCCACGAATCCGCCCGCTGAGAACATCATGGAGCTGCTGCTGATTCTCGATGCGGTGCGTCGGGCGTCCGCAGCGCGTACGACCTGTGTGATGCCGTACTACGGCTACTCGCGGCAGGACCGAAAGGACCAGCCGCGCGTGGCGATCGGCGCGAAGTTGATGGCGAACCTGATCGTGACGGCGGGCGCGGATCGCGTGCTCGGGATCGATTTTCACCAGCACGCGCTGCAAGGCTTTTTCGACATTCCGGTGGACCACCTGTACGCGGCGCCGGTGTTCGTTTCGCATTACCGCAAGAAGCAGCTGAAGGATCTCGTCGTCGTGGCACCGGACGTCGGGTCGGCGAAGATGGCGCGTGGATTCGCGAAGCGCCTGAACGGAACGTTCGCGATCATCGACAAGCGTCGTCCGCAGCCGAACGTCGCCGAGGTGTTGAACGTGGTTGGTGAAGTCGAAGGACGCGATTGTCTCATCCCCGACGACATGATCGACACGGCGGGTACGGTCAGCGAGGCGGCGCGGGCGTTGAAGGGGCTGGGCGCGAAGGACATCTACGTGTGCGCGACGCACGCGCTGCTGTCGGGACCGGCGGCGGAGCGGCTGCGAAATGCTCCGATCAAGGAAGTGACGGTGACGGATACCGTCGCGATCCCGGAGTCGCACCGCTTTCCGCAGCTGACGATTCTGTCGGTTGGCGAGCTGCTGGCGAAAGCCATTCGGTACACGCACAGCGACGAGTCGGTGAGCTCGCTGTTCGAATAGGACGGTGCGAGTAACAACGTACGAGTAACACGGTAAGAGCAGGCACACTGTTGGTTCAACTGTCAATTACGCTCCCGAGAGAATCGATATGGCAACCGAAGTCCTGATAGCGCATCCGCGCGCGGAAACCGGAAAGGGTGCAGCGCGGAAGCTTCGTGCGGCGAAGCAGGTTCCCGGCGTGGTGTACGGCCACAAGCGCGAGCCGCAATCGCTGGCGCTCGACGCGCGCGATCTGCAGAAGATGCTCGATCGCGTGAGCGCGGACACCACGGTGTTCGAGCTGCGCATCGATGGCGGCACCGCGCGCACCCTGATCCGCGACATCCAGCGGCATCCGTTCAAGCGCGAGATCCTGCACATCGACTTTCAGGAGCTGGTGGCCGGCGAGCTGGTGACCGTCGACATTCCGCTCGTGCTCGTGGGCACGCCGCTCGGTGTGCGCCTCTCGGGCGGCATGCTCGATCAGGTGCTCCGCACGATCAGCGTCGAAGTCGATCCGGGCAACATCCCGAATCACATCGACGTCGACGTGTCCAATCTCGATCTGCACCAGTCGATTCACGTGCGCGACCTGTCGCTGCCCGCGGGCGTCGAGGTGCTCGAGAACGAGGGTGAGACGATCTGCGTCGTCGCACCGCCGCGCGCCGAGGTGGAGGTTGCACCGGTGGCCGCGGAGGGCGAGGAGCCAACGGCCGAGCCGGAAGTGATCCGCGCGAAGAAGGAGGAGGAAGAGACCGAGGCTCCGAAGAAGTAAGTCGGTGGTGTACGGCGCGTCGCGCACGTGCGACGCGCTGCGCGCCGCTGACGATCGCGTACGCCGATGAAGGTCATCCTCGGGCTCGGCAATCCGGGCAAACAATACGAGCGCACGCGGCACAACGTCGGCTGGTGGGTTCTCGATCACCTCGCCGACGTTTGGCATTTCGGTGGCTGGAAAGCCGAGGGACAGGCGCTCGTGGCGAGTGGGCTCGTCGGCACGGCGAAGGTGAAGCTCGTAAAGCCGCAGACGTTCATGAACCTGAGCGGCGGGGTGCTCGCGACGCATCTGAAGCGCGCCTTCTGGTCACCCAAGACGGATCTGCTCGTGATCGTCGACGACGTGGCGCTGCCCGTCGGAACGTACCGTCTGCGCGCGCAGGGGAGCGCGGGCGGGCACAATGGGCTCAAGAGCGTCGAGCATCACGTGGGTCACCGCGAGTACGCGCGGCTGCGCGTCGGGATCCAGCCGGCGGATCCGGAGCGCCGCATCGGTGACCTTGCGGACTACGTGCTGAGCCCCTTCGGAAAAGCCGAGCGCGAAGAGATTCTCGCGCTCATGCCGCGATTGACGGACGCCCTGGAGCTCTGGCTTCGCGACGGGATCGTGAAAGCAATGAACGCGCACAACGGGACGTAATGCTGAAGCTTGGAATCGTGGGTCTGCCGAATGTCGGAAAGTCGACGCTGTTCAACGCGCTCACGAGCGCCAAGGCGGAGGCAGCGAACTATCCGTTCTGCACCGTCGAGCCGAACGTGGGAATCGTCGAGGTGCCCGACGAGCGTCTCCAGGAACTGGCGAAGATCGTGATCCCGAAGCGCATCGTGCCGGCGGTCGTCGAGTTCGTCGACATCGCGGGGCTCGTCAAGGGCGCAGCAAGCGGCGAAGGATTGGGCAACAAGTTTCTCGCGAACATCCGCGAGACCGACGCGATCGTGCACGTGGTGCGCTGCTTCGAGGATCCCGACGTGCTGCACGTCATGGGCGCGATCGATCCGGTGCGCGACCGCGAAGTGATCGAGATCGAGCTCGCGCTCGCGGATCTCGCCACCGTCGAGAAGCGCCTCGACAAGGTCCGTCGCTCGGCCAAGTCGCACGACAAGGAAGCGCTGGCGGAGCTGCCGGCGATCGAGGCGGCGTACGCGTCGCTGAGTGAAGGACGAGGGCTGTGGGAGGCGAAGCTCACCGATGAGCAGCGCGCAGTGCTCGCGCCACTGGCACTCCTCACGGCGAAGCCGGTGCTCTATGCGGCAAACGTGAGCGACGCGGAGCTCACTGGCGACGAGGGCGCGCCGCTCAAGGCGCTGCGCGAAGCGGTGAAGAAGAGTGGCGAGCGTGCGCAGGTGGTGCCCTTCTCCGCCAAGATCGAGGCGGAGCTCGCGGAGCTGCCGCTGGTCGAGCGCGGTGATTTCCTGGAGTCGCTCGGCCTCACGAGCGCGGGGCTCGATCGCCTGATCCGCGCGGGCTACGAGCTGCTCGGGCTGCGCACGTACTTCACCGCGGGCGAGCAGGAAGTGCGCGCGTGGACGATTCACGCGGGCGACACGGCGCCCAAGGCGGCGGGCGTGATCCACACGGACTTCGAGCGCGGCTTCATCCGCGCGGAGACGGTGAGCTACCCCGAGTTCGTGAG
>DASXQD010000067.1:0-2577 GCA_036493195.1 Gemmatimonadaceae bacterium
CGCTGCTGTGCACGCCTTCTCGCGCTACCGAGCGCGAGAAGGCGTCGTAATATTCGGCCCATGCGCGAGCCATCGGTCTCCCATCGCTCACTCGTCGAGACGCTCGCCATGCGTGAGCGGCATCGAGACTGGTATCTGCGCAACCGCGATCCGATCGCCACCGATCGCATGCGATGGCGCGCGCACGCCTTTCGCCAGCTCGTGCACCTGCTCCCCGGGCAACGCATCCTCGAGCTCGGATGCGGCGAAGGTGCGTTCACGCGTCAGCTCCTCTTCGTGTCGCGTGGAGAGAATCCCATCACGGCCGTCACCTTCCAGGCAGAGGCGGCGCACTCGCTCGAGGGCACGCCCGTCACGGAGATCGCGGCATCCGCGCTTCCGGGTCCCCTCGCGGGACGGCAGTTCGATCTCATCGTCGGCATGGACCTGCTCGACCAACGCACCTCGTCGGAAATGCTGCAGCACGCGCACGAGCTGCTCGGGCCCGGCGGCGAGGTCGTGTTCTTCGAGAGCAATCCCTGGAACGTCATGCTTCGCGCGCGCCGCGCCCTCGCGCGCGTGATCGGCAGGCGCGATCCGCGCACCTTGGTCAGCCGGCCGCAGCTCTACGAGTTGATGTCGGAAGTCGGCTTCATTCGCATCTTTGCGGTCTTCACCGATTTCGTGTACGCGCCGCTCACGCGCCGCCTCATCTGGCTGCTGCGCAATCTCTCGATCGTGCTCGAGAACACTCCGGGCGCACGAACGCTGGCCGGAGCGATTCTCGTCCACGCGCAAAAGCCACCCCGCACCGTCGAGCGTGCCTCATCGCGGATGTGCGAGCACGCCGAGCTGCATGGCGCGCTGTCCGTCGTGGTCCCGTGCCACAATGAGGAGATGAACGTTCGGCCGCTCGTCTCCAGACTTCGCGAGCTGTACGACCGGTATCTGCACGAGATCATTCTCGTGGACGACAACAGCACGGACGATACGCGTGCCGTGATTCGCGCTCTCGCGGCGGAAGATTCGCGCGTGCGCCCCATATTCCGCACTCCACCCAATGGCGTGGGCAGAGCGATCGCCGATGGATACGCTGTGGCGACGGGACGATACGTGCTCTCCATGGACTGCGACTTTCAACACCTCCTTCCCGAGATGCGCGACCTCTTCGACGCCGCGGCCGATGGCTACGACGTGGTCGTGGGCAGCCGCTTTTCGCGTCACAGCGTGCTGCTCAACTATCCGTTCCAGAAGGTGATCGCCAATCGCGGCTTTCACACGATCGCGCAGCTCGTGCTGCGGCGCCGCTTTCGCGATCTCACGAACAATCTCAAGCTGATGCGCCGGGAAGTGGTCGAGCGGCTGATTCTGAAAGAGCCGGGCTTCGCCGTGAATGCCGAAACGGGGCTGCAGCCGCTCGTGATGGGATACAAGGTGGCCGAGGTGCCCATTTCGTGGATCAACCGCGCGCCGGACATGGGCTCCTCGTCGTTTCGGTTGATGCGTGTGGGCGGAGGCTACTGGCGCGTGCTGCGGCGGCTGTGGCGCAGGGTGAACGTCGGCGGCGGAGCGTATGCGGCGCTCGGAGTCGGGCTGGGCGAGAGCACGACCTGGCTTCGCGCCGAACCGGCGGTCGAGCGTCCCGCGACCATTACGACGGCGCGCGTGGGCAGCGGGCCGTGAGCGCCGCACGCGCGCCTTCGGCGCGCCTCGCGCCGGCGTTCGTCTGGGCCGTCTGGGCGCTCATGACGCTCGTAGCGCTCGCGTGCATCGTGCGCTACGGGCGCAACATTCCGCTCGCGGAAGACTGGCTGATGGTGCCACCCATGACCGGGCACGAGCCGCACCTCGCCTCGTGGTTGTGGGCGCAGAACAACGAGCATCGGCTGCCGTTGCCGCGCCTCATTCTGCTCGGCGTGCTCTCCGCGACGCACGACTTCCGCGCGGGAATGGTGCTCAACGTGCTCTCGCTGGCCGCGCTCGCCGCCGCGATGATCTTGACCGCGCGCTGGCTGCGCAATGGCGTGACGCGCGCCAGCGACGCGTTCTTTCCGCTCGCGCTCCTGCATCTCGGCGATTGGGAAAATCTCGTGTGGGCGTGGCAATTCCAGTTCGTCTCCTCGGCCGTGCTCATCTGCGCGCTGATGCTCGCCGTCGCGCGACAGCGTGGCGCTCCGACGATGCGTCAAACCATCGTCGCCGGGCTGAGTCTCGTGCTGCTTCCGCTCACCGGTGCGAGTGGGCTCGTGTTCGCACTTGCGCTTGCGCCATGGGCCGCGTGGGTCGGTACGGTGCAGCTGCGCGCCGCGCGAGCCGCTGGTGAATCGGGCACTCGAGGCGCGCTGCTGCTCGGATCGGCGATCGCTGCGCCGCTTCTCGTGGGCGTGTACTTCATTGGCTACGTGCGGCCATGGTGGAATCCGCCGAACCCGGGACGTCTCCAGACGTTGAAGACGACACTCAGATTTCTCGCCCTCGCCTGGGGCGCGGCGGCGCGCAACGCGTGGGGGATCGCGATCGTCGCGATTATTCTTGTGCTCGCAGCGACGCTGCTGGTGCTCGTGCGCGCGCTCGCGCGCGCGCGAGGCGCGGAGCGAC